>JAIFLB010000019.1 GCA_020049245.1 Betaproteobacteria bacterium
ATTTTCGAACAGGACAAGTGCGCGCCGAAGCAGGTTTCGGTTGTGTGCCGTGGTCAGCAACTGCCCGGTGTCGTCGGTCACGCAGAACTCGGTCGCAAAAACTTGATGGATCAAGGATTCATCATCAATCACATGATCGTTGATGGGCACAAATTCATAGAGGCGCATGGCATCACTCCCAAGGAAGGGTTGCCGGACTCTGCATAAATCAGGTTGCATGAAAATGAACACACTGTTTCAAGCGTGTGATTATTTTGTCCACCAGGTTCTATCGGTGGATGAACGCTGTTTATGTTCGAAATCTCGTATCGGCTATACCCAAAAACCGGCAGTTGACCGCGTTGTAGGAGCGTCCGCTTGCGGCGCGAGCCTGTGAAATCGGCCCGCAAGCGGAGCCTCCTACAACTTAACCGCATTACCTGACGGGTGAATTGAGAAATCGGCCGCTCGCCAGCATTCGCAATGCTTCTCGGCGACGAATCTGCCGCCAACAGCGGCTTCGCAACCAGCACGGCCGTACCTTGTCACCCCTGCAGCCGCACCCCCAGACCAGCCGCAATCAAATCCAGCGTCACCTGTGCCGACTCGTAGTCGAGCTGGCTGATGTGGCGCATGAGTTCCTCGGCAAGCGCCGTTTCTACGTCAGAGTGAAGGCGGTGAGGTTTGCGGCCAGGCGTTGCAACAGGTTGCGCAGGTGTTCCGGGGTCGCGCTTTCGACCGTAGGCGATTGCGGGGCTTGCAGGGTAGCCAGGGCGTCGAGCGTGTGGCGCAGCGCCTGCTGGAACTCGGCTTGCAGGCTGTGCTGACCGACGTGCAGTTCATTTTCGAATCGCCGCCCGAGTGCGGACAATTCGGCTGCGCCGACGCTTTGCGCCAAGCCCTTGATGGTATGCACCAGTCGCTCGGCGTCCTGCCATTGTCCGGCGGCCAGGCTGGCCTCCAGGCGTTGCGGGGCATCGGCGAAGTCGTTGGAGAAACTTTCGATGATGAGGCGCAGCAGTTGCCAGTCGTTATCCAGGTTGAAAACCGCGCTGGCGATATCCAGGCCGGGAATTTCGAACGCGTCACTGGAGGTCATGGCGGCGTGCTGTATCACCCTGCCAGAAGTTGAAATTCGGGCTTGTGGCGGCACCCATTTCAACAGCTCGGCAAGAAGAACGCGGGCGTCGATCGGCTTCGCGACGTGCGCGTTCATGCCGGCCTTTTGAGTGGCTTGACGATCATGTGTCATGGCGGCGGCGGTCATCGCGATAATCGGCAGATCGACCCCCTTGTCCAGACCGCGAATCAGTCGGGTGGCTTCAAAACCGTCCATCACCGGCATCTGCAAATCCATCAATACCGCGTGGTAATCGTTCGCCGCAACCTTATCGACCGCCTCGCGGCCATTGTTGGCGACGTCGAAACTGAGCCCCATTTTGGTGAGGAAGCCGGTGGCGACCAGTTGATTGGTCGGGTTGTCTTCCACCAGCAGAATTCGCGCGCCGTGGATCGGTCGTGAGAGTTCGTACAGATCCTGGGTTTGCAATGCCGTCCGCCCGCCTGCATCGATGAGGACGTTGCCCTGAATGCCGATGAGGGTGTCGTACAAGTGCGATGCGGTGATCGGTTTGCTCAGGATCGCATCCAGCTTGCAGCTTTTACCAATGTCCGCCACATGATCCTGGCCGTAGGCGGTCACCATCACCACCATGGGCGCGCGCACCGACTTCTGCTGCTCGGTCAGGGTCTGAATTCGTTCGACCAGCTCGAGTCCGTCCATGCCGGGCATTTTCCAGTCGATCAGATACAGGTCGAAGGGTTGTTGCCTGGCTTCCGCATCCTTCAGGCATTGAAGCGCGGCCTGGCCGCTGTCGGCCAAGGTCGGCTGAAACGACCATGAAGTCAGAATGCCGCGCATGATTTCGAGCGAAGTTGCGCTGTCATCCACCACCAGTACGCGCATGCCGCGCAGGCTGTCACGCGGGCGGTTCGGGTGCAGTTCACCGCTACGCCTCTGCAAGCACAGATTGAAGCTGAAATCGCTCCCTTTGGCGGGCGTGCTGCTGACCTGGAAGCGGCCACCCATCATTTCAACCAGGCGCTTGCTGATCGCCAGGCCAAGTCCGGTGCCGCCATATTTGCGCGTGGTGGAGGTGTCCGCCTGGCTGAACGAAGTGAACAGGCGGCCGAGTTGTTCTTCGGTCATGCCGATACCGGTATCACGGATGCTGAAGCGCAGTTCGATATCGTTGTTCTCTCCCAGCGTGTGGCGCACCACGATGGTGATCTCGCCCTGCTCGGTGAATTTGAGCGCATTGCCGACCAGGTTGTTGAGCACTTGCGACAAGCGCAGCGGGTCGCCGCGCAGCAGGCAGGGCAAATCAGGGTCGATATCAAAAATCAGCTCGACACCCTTCGACTCCGCCCCGACCGAGAACAGGTTGGTCAGGTTGTCGAGCAATTCATCGAAGTTGAATTCCACCTGTTCCAGTTCCAGATGCCCGGCCTCGATCTTGGAGTAGTCGAGGATGTCATTGAGAATGCCGAGCAAGGCGCGCGACGAGCCCAGCACCTTGCTGACGTAATCCTCCTGTTTGCGGTCCAGTCGGGTATCCATGAGGAGTTGCGAGAGGCCGATGACGGCATTCATGGGGGTGCGGATTTCGTGACTCATATTGGCCAGGAAATCGCTCTTCGCCCGATTTGCTGCCTCGGCTTGTGCGCGCGCATCCTGCAACTCGGCCTCGTAGCGTTTTCGCTCCGACACATCGAACACCGCCGCCAGCACGAACATATCGCCGCCCAGACGCACCGCCTTCAGGCCGACTTCAATCTGGATCAGGTTTCCCTGCTTGCCAATACCTTGCAGGTCGCGCCCTGCCCCCATGTTTCGCGCGCCGGGATCTTGCAGGTAAGCAGCACGGAACGCCCGGTGTGCTGCGTGTTGCGCTTCCGGCAACAGTACTTCCACCGGCAAGCCAAGAAGTTCGCCCGGGGCGTAGCCGAACATGCTTTCCACTTCGGAGTTGGCCAGCATGATCTGGCCATCGGCGTTCACCATCAGCAAGGCGTTGGGCGCGGTTTCGATGATCTTGCGGGTGTGCTCTTCCGCCTCGCTCAGTTCCTGCGTGCGGACATCGACTTGCCGCTCCAGGCCGTCAGTCAGCGATTCCAGGCGGGCGCTCATCTCATTGAACGCGAAACCCAGTTGCTGGATTTCGCGCGGCCCGTTGAAGGTCTCGACCTGAACGCCGATCTCGCCCTTGGCAAGCCGTTGGGTTGCTTCCAGCAAACGTCGCATGGCGCGGATCAAGTTCTCGCTGAACACCCAGGCCAGCAGCGTGGTGAGCATCAGCACAATGGCCAGACCAGTGTAGGTGTCGCGTCGCAACTGCATTACGGGCGCCATGGCTTCGCTGACGTCCATCTTCACCACCATGCCCCAGTGCAGCGTGGATAAGTGTCGCCAGGCCGCCACGACGTCGATGTTGAAGTAGTCACGCGACAAGCCTTTGCCGTTCTGCCCGCTAATCGCCTGCTGCATCGGCATCGCCGCCTGGGTGAGGTTGGCCTGATAGCGAAATGCCGCGTCCGGGATATGGCGCAATGGCCCGGTGTACAAAGCCTGCTCGCCCACGCGCGCGGCGAGCACGGTTTCTCCGGTGATACCCAGGCCATTGCGATCGGCCACCACCGCCTGCAGTTGCTGAAGATTGACCTGCAATGCAATGACCCCAATCAATCGACCTTCGACCACTACCGGTGCCATCAGAAACGACGTCACCTCGCCGTCGGACGGGGTATATCGCTCGAACGGCGTCAGATGGGTGTAAAGCAGGTCGCGGGCGAGACGGAAGCCCAGCGCCAGATTGCTTTTTCGCCAGGGCCCGGAGTTGAGATTGGTCAACTCATCCGACTCCCTGCGCAGGCTCATCAGGACGTTTCCAGTGGCATCCAGCAACAGGGTGTCGTAGTAGTAATCCGCCTCGGCATGGCCAATGAGAATGGCGCGCAGCGTATCCGCTTCAAGCGCATACCGTTCACTCTCCAATCCGTGCGTCGCCGCAGCGACGGCCAGTTGATGCATCATTTTGACCAGTTCGGGATCCGTCGTTTGGCGTTGCACATCACGAAAACGTTCGTTCATGAAGTCATTGATCTGGCTTTCCTTTCTGGCCGCCGTATCCTCCATGTGCTCGATCATGTTGCGGCGCAGCGATTCCTCATAGGTACTCAGGAAATACTGGCTGACGCCCACCAGAGGCAGGACCACGAGGCCAACAAACCCGGCCAGAAGCCAGATGCGCAACGATCTGACGTTGCTGTGGTCGAATTCGCCAACGTGAGTGCTCGGACTCGGGTTCATGGCCGCGCCTCCGGTTGCCGAATCATTTCAGACTGGGCAATCACCTCCCAGGCTTCACGCGTGCGATAGAGCGGAAACGGCTCCGGCCGCAGGGTTTGTCCGAAATCGAAAACCAGATCGAAGCCGCCCTGTGCATTGACCTTGCCGACTCGTATCGACTTCCAGACATGTCGCGTGCGCGCGTCCACCGTCATGACGCCCGAGGGCGCTGCAATACTCTGGCTGGCCACCGCCAGATTGACGACATCCAGATTGGCATTGCCCGCCGCGTTCACCGCCTGCGCCCAAAGTTTGACCCCGTTGTACGCGGCTTCGATCGCATCACTGGTCGGCATTGGCGTTTTCAGGCTTCGTCGCCAGTCACTCACAAAGCGCTGATTGGCCTTGCCCGGCAATTCCTGAAAGTAGCCCCAGGCGGCGTAATGCCGGTCGTGGCCAAATCCAGCCAGCGCCGGCAGGTTGTTGGCATCGACGCTGAACGACATCACCGGTAAATGATTCAGCCCCGCCTGTTGCAGGGCGCGAAAAAAAGCGACGTTGCTGTCGCCGTTGACGGTGTTCAGGATGACGTCTGGCCGAGCAATGCGGATCGCCTCGACCAGGGCAGTGAAATCGTCGCTGCCGAGCGGGCGGTAGGCCTCCCCCACTACCTCGCCAGTTTCGATTTGCACCACATCCCGCATGATGCGGTTGGCAATGCGCGGAAAAACGTAATCGGAACCGGCCAGAAACACGCGCTTGCCGATATTTCTCAACGCCCAGTGGGTGCCGGGAATGATCTGCTGATTCGCCGTGGCGCCGGTGTAGATGATATTGGGCGACTGTTCCAGACCTTCGTACTGAACCGGATAAAACATCAGGTGCTGATTCGATTCCACCACCGGCTTGACCGCTTTGCGACAGGACGACGTCCAGCAGGCAAACAGGACATCGATTTTTTCCTGCTTGATCAGACGATCGGCTTCCTTTGCGGCATGCACGGCGTCTGAACGGCTATCCGCCACCACGACCTCGATCTTCCGCCCGAGCAGGCCGCCGCCGGCGTTAAGCTGATCCACGGCCATACGCACCGCTGCGACCAGTGGCGCTTCATTGGTCGCCATGGTGCCGCTCAACGCATGCACCACACCCACCCGCAGCGGTGAGGAATCGTGCCGCGCACAGGCGGTTAAAAGCAGCATGAGGAAGAGCGTGGCAAGTCCGCGTAGCCCACTTGATCGATTCATCGTCACCTCGAAATTGATCGGACGCAGCCTACAGAGCCGCCGTGCACACCCGGTTTCGGCCTTCCTGTTTGGCGCGGTAGAGCGCCATGTCGGCGGCCAGGAAGAGGCCGCTGACATCGCCGCCCTGCGCCGGCTTCTGGGTTGCGCAGCCAATGCTGACGGTGACCACCGGCGCGCAACTGGAATGTTCGTGCTGAATCTGCAGACCTTCGATTACAACGCGGATACGTTCGGCAATGGCGCGCGCGCCTGCCGAATGGCAACTGGGCAGAATCACGGCGAACTCCTCGCCGCCGTAACGCGCCACAAAGTCGCCCGGGCGCAACTCGGCGCGTTGCAGCGCCTCGCCGATGTGACGCAGACAATCGTCGCCGGCGCCGTGACCGTAATGATCGTTGTAGGGCTTGAAGTGATCGACATCGAACATCAACAACGACAACGGCATGATGTTGCGTGCGGCGCGACGCCACTCGGTGCGCAGGGACTCATCGAAACGCCGCCGGTTGGCGATGCCGGTCAGCGCATCGAAGGAAGCCTGCGCTTCCAGCAGATCGGTCCGCAATTTGAGGTTCAGGTGTGTCCGCACACGCGCAATGACCAACGGCAATTCGAACGGCTTCGGGATGTAATCCACCGCGCCCAGACTGAAGCCGCGCGCCTGATCGGCCACCTCGTTCTTGGCGGTAATGAAGATGATCGGAATGCCGCGTGTCGTCGGGTTTTCTTTCAGATGGCGGCAGACTTCGTAGCCGTCCATGCCGGGCATCATCACATCGAGCAGGATCAGGTCGGGTTTTTCCGTCTTGGCTAAAAACTCCAGCGCCTTGGCGCCGCTGGTGGCGAACTTGATGGTGAAATCAGGCGATAACGCGCCGGCCAGCAGTTCGATATTGGTTGGTGTGTCGTCAATTACATAAATGAAAGGTTGCCGACTTTTGCGCGGCGCAACTGCCGGCGAAATATGCAGCGGCGCCGGCAAGGCCTCGCCGCCAGGGCGCAACGGTTTTTCGCGCAGGTTGTGCTGTCCGGCCAGGTCGAGCACCACGGAACGCTGCAGATCATCAAGATGGCGCAGGACGCTGTCGCGCACATCGAGCAATTCCTTCGCCAGCGCCAGCGCCTGGGTCTGGTTGCCATCCGCGTGCAAACGCACGATTTCCGGACCCAGTTTATGCACATAGGCGTGGGCTTCTTCCAGTTCGATGAACGCGGGCAAATGTCCGTAGCGCGCTTTGCCCTGGTGGTAATACCAGGTTCCGAAGCGGCATTTGTGATGATCGGTCAGTTCGGCCTGCCCCAAGCGCAGCGGGCCGCCCGCAACGTTATCAAGGATGCGGCGAACCCAGCCGATGTGATCGTACTTGGCGACCAGCAAAGGGAAGTCTTCCATCTCCCAAGGAATATCGGCCCACAACGCCCATTGCGGATCAGCTTGGTAAGCAGCCGACCACGCCGGCACTTCCGCCGCCGGCATCGGACGCGCAATGCCAAATCCCTGCGCGATATCGCAGCCCAGGCGCATCAGCATGAGGCCGTGTTCCGCCGTTTCCACGCCCTCCGCCACGACCACGCGACGAAACGCCTTGGCCAGGCTGATGACGCCTTCGACCAGAATCAGGTCGTCGCTGTCATCCAGCAGGTCTTTCACAAAGCTGCGGTCGATTTTCAGTATTTCGGCCGGAATCGCGCGCAGGTAGGCCAGTGAGGAATAACCGGTGCCGAAGTCATCCAGCGAGAAACTGACACCGATTTCGCGGCAGGCTTCCATCACCCGCTGTACATGGTCTGTGTTTTCCAGTGCGGCGGATTCAAGAATTTCGATTTCCAGATACTCGGCGCATGCATCCGGCTCGTCTGCCAGACATTGCTTCAAGGTATCGACGAAATCGGCGCGTTGCAGATGGCGGGCCGCGATATTGATGCTGACATTGATCTCCAGATCCAGCCGCTGCCACGCAACAATCTGCGCCAGCGCCTGGCGGATCACCCAGTTGCCGATGTCGACGATGAGATCGTCATGCTCGGCTTGGGGCAGGAAAACTCCCGGTAACAGCATGCCCGATTCCGGGTGCTGCCAGCGCAACAGGGCTTCCACTCCCACCACCTTGCCGGTGCGCATGTTGACCTTGGGCTGGTAATGCAGCTCCAGTTCACTGTCCGTCAGCGCTTGCGCCAGTCGCGCAAGCAACGGCGACGGCGCGGCGGTTGCCGGTTGATGCGTGGCGTGTGGCAAGGACTCGCGGTTTGCATCGGAAAAGATCGCAACGTAATGCAGCAGTTGGCCGGCGCTGTCAGTCAAAGCATGCAGATCAAGCTGGGTGATAAAGGTCTCGCCACTCTGGCGCTGCGCCAGAACCTGGCCGCACCAGCGCCCGGGGCCGCGCAGCGCCAGAAGCATGTCCTGATACAGTTCGGACGCGGATTGCAATGATTGAAACAACTGCGGCGGCCAGAGAGTTCCCGCTTCGGCGCTGTAGCCGGTCATTTCGGTGACGCCGCGGTTGACATAAACGATGCGGTGACCCGCATCCATGATCATGATCCCGGCGTGGGCGTTATCCAACGCAAGCCCGAGATCGACGGGATGCAACAAAGGCAAGGTGGATCGATAACTCGGCGCTTCCAACCGGTTTTGCATGCGATTTTTTGTCCTTGACTCATCGGGGCCGCCGCGATTGTGGCGAGACTTCCGGCACTAAGCAACCGAAGTGGTGATGCAGATTATTCCATTGCCACCAACTCCAATGCATTGCCATCCGGGTCGCGCACGAACAAGGCGCGACGGCCAGACTGGCTGAGCGTGTAGGAAAAACCTGCGGTATCCAGGCTTGCTTTCAGCGCGTCGAAATTGTGGACGCCCAACGCGGTATGGCGATCGCGGCCGCCATGCGATGGTCTTTCGCTGACCGGGTCCGGATTCGGCAGGCAGATCAGGTGAATCTGCGCCGCGCCGATGTCGTACCAGATGCCGGTAAACGACATCTCCGGCCGCGCCGGACTGGGTTTCAGGCCGAGCACGCTTTCATAAAACCGGCGCGACTGCGCCAGATCGGCGACCAGTAGCGAGGCATGCAGCAGGCTGACGATTTCAAACATGGGGCTTCTCCGATTTTTGCTCAAGTTGGCCGGAAAACAGGGTCGCGGCGACGATCATTGCGCCGCCGATCCATTCCCGCGGATCCATCATTTCATCCGCCAGATAGCGGCTGGCGATGGCGGCAACCACCAGTTCACTCAACAGGATGACGATGGCCCGATTCGCTGGCGTGCGCGCGAGGCCGTATTGCACGGTGAACGTGGCGAGCAGCAGCGCGAGAGCAATGCCAAGCACCAGCCACCAACCCTGGAGGTCGAGCGTCAACACGATCTGCGGTGAACTGCCTTCATGCATCGCATACAGCGCCGACAAGACCGCGACGCCGGCAAAAACGGCGAGCGAGCGCAGCGCGATCGGCGCCGAACTGATTTTTCGGGTCAGCACATTGGTCAACGCGAAACCGACGCCGGCCGATAGTCCGAGCCATTCAGCGGCATTGGTCGGCAGCGGCAAGCCGCCGGATTTTGACAACATCACATAGGCGCCGGCGAGCGACAGGCCGATCACCGCGTAGGCCATGCGACCGGCCTTTTCGGCCAGCAGCAGACGCGCGAAAAACACCGTCCACAAAGGCGCCAGATAAAACAGCAGCAGAACTCGCATTACCTCGCCGTGGATCACCGCCAGCACATAAGCCAGATTGGTCCAGCCGGCAGCGAACGCCAGCGCCAGCAGCAGGCCGCGTTCGGAGCGCTCGAACAGGCGGCGTCGATCGACCAGCAGCAGCAACACCGGCAAACCGACCAGATAGGTCAGCAGCGAGGCCACGCTGCCGGAAATCCCCGCCTCTTCCAGCAAACGGTAGGGATACCAGACCAGGCCCCAGACCGTGGCGGCGAGGATCAAGCTGAGCGGGGCCAGTATGGATGACGAAAGCATATAATTCACGGCTCAAAAAATTCAGGATGCGCAAGGACTCATCGATGAATCCCCGCCTCAATCAACTCCAACCTTATCCCTTCCAGAAACTGCGCGAATTGTTCGCGGGGGTGACGCCGAATCCGGCATTTTCCGCGATCAACCTGTCAATTGGCGAACCCAAGCACGCCACGCCGGAGTTCATCAAGGAAGCGCTGACCAACAATCTGCATGGCTTGTCGAATTATCCCGTGACGCAGGGTTCAGAAGCGTTGCGCGAGGCCATCGCCGACTGGTGTTTGATGCGCTATGACGTTGACCTGGACCCGGCAACGCAGATTCTGCCGGTGAACGGTAGCCGTGAAGCGCTGTTTTCGTTCGCTCAGGCGATTATCGACCCGACCAAACACGTCAAACGGGTGCTTTCGCCGAATCCGTTCTACCAGATCTATGAAGGCGCTGCGCTGCTCGCCGGCGCCAAGCCGTATTTCCTGAATACCTTGCCGGAAACCGGCTACCGGATGGATCTGGCGGCCATTCCGGAAGATTTGTGGGAAACCGTGCAACTGTTCTACGTCTGCTCGCCCGGCAACCCGACCGGCAAAGTGCTTGGACTGGACGACTGGCGCGAGATTTTTGAACTCGCCGACCGGCATCAGTTCATCGTCGCCGCCGACGAGTGCTATTCCGAAATCTATTTCCATGAAGGCCAGCCGCCACTTGGCGCGCTGACCGCCGCCAAGCAACTTGGTCGCGGCCAGGAACGGCTGGTGATCTTCAACAGCCTGTCGAAACGTTCCAACGTACCCGGCCTGCGCTCAGGTTTTGTCGCCGGCGATGCTGACGCCATCAAGCAATTCCTGCTTTACCGCACCTACCACGGCAGCGCGATGAATCCGGCGGTGCAAGCTGCCTCCACCGCTGCATGGCAGGACGAAGGCCACGTGCACGAGAACCGCCGCATGTACCGCGAAAAGTTCGCCGCTGTGATGCCAATGCTGAAAGACGTGCTGCAGTTCGACGCGCCGGATGCCGCCTTTTACCTCTGGGCTAAAGTGCCGGGCGGGGAGGTGGCTGGCGTGGATGAAGCCAAAAGCGACGCCGCCTTTGCCCGCGAGTTATATCGGGAAAAACACGTCACCGTACTGCCTGGCTCCTACCTGGCGCGGGATGCGAAAGGCATCAATCCGGGCCAGGGTTATATCCGGATTGCACTCGTCGACGGGTTGGAGCAATGCGTCGAGGCGGCGCAGCGGATTGTGGATTTCATCAAGAAGTAATCTTTATCTATCAACAAGTAGCAAGAACAACCTAAAGGAAATTGACATGCAAGAACTGCAACAAATCATCGAAGAAGCCTTTGAACGCCGCGCTGATATCACACCGCGCAATGTCGAACCCAAGGTCAAGGATTCCGTCATGGCGGTGATGGACTTGCTCGATTGCGGCCAGTTGCGCGTCGCCGAACGCACCGAAGGGCAGAACTGGGTCACCCACCAGTGGATCAAGAAAGCCGTGCTGCTTTCATTCCGGCTGGAAGACAACGCCTTCATCAAGGGCGGTTTCACCAATTACTACGACAAGGTGCCGAGCAAGTTCGCCGACTTCAACAGCCGCGATTTCCGCGAAGGCGGTTTCCGCGTCGTGCCGCCCGCCTCGGTCCGCAAGGGTTCCTACATCGCCAAGAACGTCGTGCTGATGCCGTCCTACGTCAACATCGGCGCCTATGTCGATGAAGGCACCATGGTGGACACCTGGGCCACGGTCGGCTCCTGCGCCCAGATCGGCAAGAACGTGCACCTGTCCGGTGGCGTCGGCATCGGCGGCGTGCTGGAACCGGTGCAGGCCGGCCCGACCATCATCGGCGACAACTGCTTCGTCGGCGCGCGTTCGGAAGTGGTCGAAGGCGTTATCGTGGAAGACAACAGCGTGATTTCGATGGGCGTCTACATCGGCCAGTCGACCCGCATCTACAACCGCGAAACCGGCGAAATCACCTACGGCCGCATTCCCGCCGGCTCCGTGGTGGTCAGCGGCAATCTGCCCTCGGCGGATGGCAAGTACAGCCTGTACTGCGCGGTGATCGTGAAGCAGGTCGATGCCAAGACCCTGAGTAAGGTCGGCATCAACGAGTTGCTGCGCGGCATCTGATCAAGAACACTGATCTATTGTCGTTTGGTCAGTTGCTGACCTGGATTGCGGGGAAGTAAACGGGCTCACTTGAAAGCCGTGAACTCCCCGCTGTCGCCCAAGTGCCCAAGTGGTTTCAGTTTTCAGATCACGCAAGCTGGCGCAAGCACAAAATCATCTCTCCCTGAAGCAGTAACCAATAAATACATATACTTGTGAATCACAATTAATGTAACCGATAAGGGGTTATGGGTTGCATTTTACGCTGCAGTTTTGTTTTCTTATTCGCATAAATCTCGTATTGATTAATAAAATAATGATAAACATTGCCATTTTTTATCATTTAATTAACAATGCGTTTGTGTGCTTTTGCCGATCTTGACAGTTCTTGATGCAACTGACCGGCGAGTATCATAAGTTACTAATATAACGAACCGAATGAGACTGCCATGTTCACCCAGATCAACTCGACACCAGAATCCAGCGGCCGGCCCAGCGTCCACTCGAAAGTCCCCCCCTATCCAGGCCAGCAGCTTGATCAGTCTGAAACGCGCAAGCTGCTGAGCAGCATCAAGATTCCGCCGCAACCCGAAATCGTCATGGCGCTGATGCACGAGAAAAGCAGCGATGATCCCGACATCCAGAAAATTTCACGCTTGATCAGCAATGACGCCGGCATCGCCGCCGCCGTGTTGAAGACGGTCAACTCACCGTTTTATGCCTTGAATCGCAAGATCACTTCCGTTCAGCAGGCGGTTTCCGCGCTGGGCATGAAGAATATCGGCTCGTTGGTGATGGGCTTGGCGTTGCGCAACAGTGTGCCGGTCAAGGGCATGGATCATTACTGGGAAACCACCAACCGTACTGCCGAATATGCGGTGATGCTGGCCCGCCAACTTGGCCTGCGCAATATCGATGAAATCCAGCTTTATGTCCTGTTTCATGACAGCGCCATGCCTTTGCTGCTGCAACGCTTTCCGGATTATCTCGATACCATGAAGCGAATTCCCGACACTCCGTGGATTCAAATTACCGAGTTGGAAGATAGCCGTCACAACACGAATCACGTCGCGGTGGGTGGCTTGCTGGCCCGCAACTGGGGGTTGCCGGACAAGGTGCGCGAAGCGATCCAGTGGCATCACGACACCAGCGTGTTCGATGGCGAAATGGTCAGCAACGAAATTCGCACGTTGATTGCCGTTGGCCACGTCGCCGATCACATCCAGGAAATGACTTCCCGACAATTGAATGAATGTTCCTGGGAAGCTTTCGGCGATTCCTGCCTGAAACATCTGATGCTGGGCGAAACCGAACTGCAGGATTTCATCGACGCCGCCCTGGAACAGTTGGAAGCCGCCGCAAGTTGAGTACTGGCTGGCAATTCTGGATCGATCGCGGCGGCACCTTCACCGATATCGTCGCCCGGCGTCCTGACGGTCAACTGCAACAACGCAAGCTCCTGTCCGACAATCCCGAGCAATACCCGGATGCCGCCATCGCCGGCATTCGTTTGCAGCTCGGTCTGGCGCCGGCTGAGGCCATACCTGAAGGCGTGATTGAAAGCGTCAAGATGGGCACCACAGTCGGCACCAATGCACTGCTGACTCACAACGGCGAGCCTGTCGTGCTGGTCACCACGACAGGTTTCGGCGATGCGCTGACCATTGGCGATCAGGCGCGGCCGGACATCTTCGCGCTCGATATCCGCAAGCCAGCACCACTGCATTCTCGCGTCATCGAAGCAAATGAGCGCATCGCGGTCGATGGCGCGATCCTGCAAACCCTCGACGAAGCCGGCCTGTTGCAGGCGCTCACCGCAGCCCGTGGTGACGGTTTCCGCGCCTGCGCCATCGCTTTTCTGCATAGCTGGAAAAATCCGGCGCACGAACTGCGCGCAGGTGCACTCGCCCGCGCTGCCGGTTTCAGTCAGATCAGCCTGTCGCATCAAGCCAGCCCATTGATCAAATTCGTGCCGCGTGCGGAAACCGCTGTGCTCGACGCTGCCTTGTCGCCACCGGTTCGGCGCTATGCCGATCAGGTGGCCGCCGCCCTGCCCCGCGACGTCAAGCTGGAGTTCATGCAATCGAACGGCGGCCTGACCGATGCGGCGCATTTCCAGGGCAAGGACAGCGTGTTGTCCGGGCCAGCCGGCGGTCTGATCGGCATGGCCAAGGTCGGCCTGGCGGCGGGGTTCGACAAGTTGATTGGCTTCGACATGGGTGGCACTTCGACCGATGTTTCCCTGTTCTCCGGCGAGTTTGAACGTAGTCTGGACACGCGTTTGGGTGGCAAAGGCGCGGGGCATCGCATCCGCGTGCCAATGCTCGGCGTGCATACCGTCGCGGCTGGCGGTGGCTCGATCCTGCACTTGGACGGTGAGCGTCTGCTGGCCGGCCCCGCATCCGCCGGCAGCCTGCCTGGCCCAGCCTGTTATCGGCGCGGCGGCCCGCTGACGGTAACTGATGCCAACCTGCTGCTCGGCCACCTGCAGGCCGATTTCTTTCCCGCCGTGTTCGGCCCGCATGCTGATCAACCGCTCGATGCCGATGTGGTACGCGCCGCCTTCGCTGAACAGGCCGCAAACCTCAATTCCACCCTGAATCTGGCTTACAGCCCGGAACAACTGGCCGCCGGCTATCTCGACATCGCCGTCGAGCACATGGCCGACGCCATTCGCCATATCACCCTGGCACGCGGCGTCAATCCAGCCGACTTCACGCTGGTCGGGTTCGGCGGCGCCGGCGGCCAGCACGCCTGCGCCGTGGCGGCCCGACTGGGTATCCGGCAAGTGCTGATTTCGCCGTTTGCGGCGGTGTTGTCGGCGTATGGCATTGGGTTGGCTGAGCGGCGAGAAGTCCGCCAAACGCCGGTAGAACAACCGCTCGCCGATGTGATCGGTAGGTTGGGCAAAGCGGAGCGTGCCCAACATTCCACACTCCGAGGTTGGGCACGCTCCGCTTTGCCCAACCTACTTGATAACGCCGACGGCGTTAGACATCGCGCCTTGCTGCGTTACGCAGGCGCCGACACTGTGCTGACTGTTGCATTGAGCGAACCAGATGCAATGCGCGCCGCCTTTCACGCCGAGCACCGCGCCCGTTTCGGTTTTGCCGACCCCGCGCGCGAACTAATCTGCGTCGCACTGGAAAGCGAAACGGTCAGCGGCGGTGGCGAGACGCAAACGTTGGCTGATTTGCCCATCACTCCATCCGCGCCGCTTGCCTCACGTTCTGTTTTTTTCGCTGACGCCTGGCACGCTGTTCCCGTGTACCAACGCGAACACATTGCGGTTACGCAGACGTTGACTGGCCCGGTGCTGATCGTCGAAGCCGGCTCGACGCTGGTCGTCGAACCTGGCTGGCGTGTCTCGCTGACCAAGCGCGGCGACCTGCTGCTGACCTCGGCAAGCGCCAACCAGCGCCGCCCCGATCCCGCACGTCCGGACCCGACCTGGCTGACGCTGTTCAACCGCCGTTTCATGAGCATCGCCGAAGACATGGGCCGTGCGCTGCAGAACAGCGCCCGCTCGGTGAACATCCGCGAACGGCTGGACTTTTCCTGCGCATTGTTCGACGCCGCCGGCAACCTGATCGCCAACGCGCCGCATATCCCGGTGCATCTGGGCAGCATGGGCGATTCAGTGCGCGCCATCCTGAATGCGTTCGGCGCCCAACTGCGGCCGGGCGATGCCTGGCTGATCAACTCGCCCTACGCCGGCGGCACGCATCTGCCGGACATCACCGTGGTGTCGCCGATCTTCAGCGAAGATGGCCGCACGCTGCGCTACTTCACCGCCAGCCGCGCACATCACGCCGATGTCGGCGGCATCAGCCCGGGATCGATGCCGGCCAACAGCCGCCATATTGACCAGGAAGGCTGTCGATCCGACGGGCTGTTGATCGTGCGCGACGGCCGCCTGCTGGATGCTGAAGTACGCGCTTGGCTGACCAGCAACACTGAGCCAGCCCGCAATCCCGAGCAGAATCTGGCCGACCTCGCCGCTCAGGCCGCCGCCAACACGCTGGGCGAGCGACGCATGCGGCAACTGGAAGGCGAAGTCGGCGCCGAAGCGGTAGCCGCCTATATGGGTTTCGTGCAGGACAACGCCGAGGCGGCGGTGAAACGCTTGCTGAGCCGTTTGCATGACGGTGCATTCACGTTGCCGCTGGACGATGGCAGCAAAATTGCGGTTTCGATTCAAATCGACGCGACCGCCCAGCGCGCCTGCATAGATTTCTCCGGCAGCAGCCCGCAACAGCCGGGCAACCTCAACGCGCCGGCCAGCATCGTGCATTCCGCCGTGCTGTATGTGTTCCGCACGCTGATCGACAGCGATATTCCGCTCAATGCCGGCGTGCTGCGGCCGCTCGACATCCTTCTGCCAACGGCCTCGCTGTTGAATCCGGTTTATCCAGCTGCGGTCGTCGCCGGCAATGTGGAAACCTCGCAGAACATCGTCGATGCGCTCTACGGCGCACTCGGCGCGCTGGCCGCCAGCCAGGGCAGCATGAACAATTTCAGCTTCGGCGACGGCCAGTATCAGTATTACGAAACGGTCTGTGGCGGCGCCGGCGCCGGACCGGGCTTTGCCGGTGCCAGCGCGGTGCATAGCCACATGACCAATTCGCGCCTGACCGACCCGGAAGTGATGGAACTCAACTTCCCGGTGCGGCTGGAACGCTTCGGCATCCGCCAAGGCTCCGGCGGCGCGGGGAAATTCCCCGGCGGCGATGGCGTCGAGCGCCGGATTCGTTTTCTCGCGCCGATGCAGGCGAATCTGCTCGCCGTGCGGCGGCACGTCGCCCCCTTCGGCATGGCTGGCGGCGCGGATGGCAAGACCGGCCGGCAATGGATCGAGCGCGCCACGGGCGAGGTCGAACAACTGCCCGGCATCGCTCAATTCCAGCTTGCAGCTGGTGATGTCTTTGTCCTGCAGACACCTGGCGGCGGCGGCTTTGGCGGCGATGAGCAACACCTGGGAAATTTCAACGCCGCTTAGCGAAACTCGGCCAACATGGTCGCTTCACGCGCACGTTTGATCTTCAGCCGTGTTGTTGGCACCGGCGCCAAACGTCGATCCGTCTGAGCCTGCAAACTGATTTTTTCCGCACCGCCACGTGGCACTTGCGCCATCGGCTGGTTGCTGACGCCCTGCCCCGCCACCTGGGTTGCCGCAATGAATAAAAGCACTGCAAGTTGTTCCGAGAACATGTTGAGCCTCCATCGGGTTGACCGGCACGCGCCGGATGATGTGAAGGCTAGAGATCGCCCCGCCGTCTCGTTAGCAACCGGGTTGCAACCTGGACGGCCAACCCGGTTTGAACCGGCAGACCAACCAGGTTGGTTGTCACGCTATGCTTCAGCCGTCTATGCTGAACTCACACTCGCCACGGAGGACACGCCATGCCTTACCTGCAGGAACAATGGAATAGCCACGGTCGCCAGCTCAGCCCGCTGCGTCGCTACAGCAGCCAGCGCGAATTCGAAGCCGACTGGATCGGCTCGCTGCGGCGGCGCTACAGCCTGTCGCAGGAAGCGCTGGCGGTACTCGCCAATGTCTCGGTGACCACCGTACAGAACTGGGAAAACCCGCAAAGCAGCAAGAGCATCGCGCCGCACAACCAGGATCGATTGCGCGATATCGAGCGCGATTTATGGATCAAATCGCATGTCACGCTGCTTGAGCCCTGCCCGCCTTTCCTGCGCGCACTCTATGATCTGCTCAGTTCGAACAAGGACAGCAGTGCACAAGGCCTGGCCGAATACCTGATCGGCAGCATGCCGGAACACGACCCGGAACGGCCACGCCTGCTGCACTGGGCCGGCCTCGCCCACAGCATCGCCGACCCGGTTTCGAGCAAGGCGCGCGAGTATCAGAATGCCGCGCTGAAAGCGCTCGGCAAGAGCAAGACCCCGCTCGCTGCAGCAGTGGAAAACGAAATTCTTGGCAGCCAGTTCGAAGATCTGATGACCCAGGCGCCCGGCCCGGAACGCCAGGAAACAGGCCGCCATCTGCTTGCCGCCTGCGAACGACTGTATCAACGCGATCATCAGGCCGCCTACAAATGGAATGCGCTGGAAGTGGCTTGCCGCACACCGCTGCCGGCGGCCACGCAATACGACCTGCTGGGCGAATTGAATCAATTGCTCGGCGAAAACGCCGTCCGTCGCAAGATTCAATCCGACGACGCCTATGAAGCGCTGCGCACCGCGCCGGTCGGTTCAGCCGCGTTGAATTGAGGGGGGACGCAACATGACAACCCGCTTCAATTCCATCCTTGGTCGCCTTGCCCTGCTGGCTTGCCTGAGCCTGAGCGGTTTGGCGCATGCGAGTGTGCCACCTGCCTCGCAAAACCTGGTCGCGGCTCAGCAAAGCGTCAGCACCACCCTGGCCTGGCAGCGCGTCGGCTCACCGCTCAGTCTTAACGCCTGAAATCTGCCGCCCAATGTCGGCGGCAGACGTAGGATGGGCCAAGCGCAGCGGGCCCATCAACGCGCAACGACAGATGGGCCCGCTTCGCTTGGCCCATCCTACCCGGGTGAAAGCCGCTGAAGGTTCAATCCACCCTCAAACTGCTGCCCAATGTCGGCGGCAGGCGCGGCAGGGTGATGGCCGGGAACTCGCCGGTCAACGCGTGCAGGAACGCGATGATGTCGGCGGCCTGCGTATCCGTCAGCGCCACATTCATTTGCGCCGCCGCCATCACGCGCACGGCCTGCTCCAGCGTCGGTACCGCGCCGTTGTGGAAGTACGGCGCGGTGAGCGCGACATTGCGCAGCGTCGGCACCTTGTATTTATGCCGGTCCGACTCGCGGCCGGTGGCGGCAAAGCGGCCGCTGTCCTCGCGCAGGCGGTATTGATCGACGAAATCGCCATCATGAAACGGGAAGACAGCGAAGTGTCCGCCCGGTTTGCGCGGTCCGCCGAACAGGGGTTCCTGGTGGCAACCTGTGCAACCCAGCTGATCAAACTGCTGCAGGCCGCGCACCTGTTGCACCGTCATCGCGCCGGCATCGCCCTGTGCCCAGCGGTCGTAAGGGCTGTTCGGCGTGATCAGCGTGCGCTCGAAGGCGGCGACCGCCCTGGCGGCGTTGTCGATGCTGACTGGTTCCTTGCCGAGTTCGATCCTGGCGGCGCTCATCGGGTTGTCGCTCGGAACAGAACGGCGAGAAAAAGATATGCCTGCAGTGAGCCGACGCAAGCGGGGGCGGCAAGGATGAATAGATTTAACCTAAATCCGGCAGTTGGTGGTGTTGTAGGAGCGTCCGCTTGCGGCGCGAGCGTTGCGGGATCGGCCCGCAAGCGGAGCCTCCTACAGCGTTTTCCACCTCACCCGACAGGTGAATGGGGAAATCGGCATCTCGCCAGTATCCATGCGGCTTCATGGAGAAAAATCCGAACTCAACTGAAGTTTCCAGGTTTAATCGGATCATGGTCGCACTCAAAAAAATGCCCGGCTCACCTTGCGGATTGGCCGGGCAAAACGAGGAGACAAGGTGATCCGCCGGTTCCTGCGGCAAGGCAGGAACCGGCGGACAGGCGCGTCAGCGCTGCGCCAGATTTCGGATTTCCACCACTTTTAACGCGGCGTCGTAAGTGCGTGATAACGCTTTCATTTCCACCGTCGGGACGATGATCGCCTTGTCACCGAGCAGCTTGTCAGCCACTTTCT
>JAIFLB010000098.1 GCA_020049245.1 Betaproteobacteria bacterium
AGGCCGCGCTGGACAACCCGGAAGTCGCCGCGCTGAACCTGTCGAAGCCGATGATCGCGGTGAAGAACACGCGCCAGATATCCAAGAAGGACATGCTGCACAACGACGCCCTGCCGGTCATCGACGTCGACCCGGAAACCTACGCCGTGCGCGCCGACGGCGAGTTGCTGGTATGCGAACCGGTCGCGGTGCAGCCGATGGCGCAGCGGTATTTCCTGTTCTAACTGCAACCGCATGCTCCTGATCGAATCCCTTGCCCCCGCCGACGCCACTGCCACCGAACGCCTGACGCTGACTTTCGAGCTGCGCTGCAAATCGCGCCTGCGCACGAAGCTGGACTCCGGCGAGGAAGCCGGCCTGTTCCTCGAACGCGGCGTCATCCTGCGCGCCGGCGACAAGCTGCTGGGCAAGGACGGCCGCATCGTTGAAGTCATCGCCGCGCCGGAAAGGGTCATCGAAGCGCGCAGCGACGACCCGCTGCTGCTGGCCCGCGCCGCCTATCACCTGGGCAACCGGCATGTGCCGGTGCAGGTTGCGGCCGGTCTGCTGCGCTTCGGGCAGGATCATGTGCTGGGCGAAATGGTGCGCGGCTTGGGATTGGACATCACGGAAAGCGAAGCGCCGTTCGAACCGGAAAGCGGCGCTTATGGTGGCAAAAGCGGTGGCCACGGCGGCCACGCGCATCCGCATGGTCACAGTGCAGATGGCGAAGGTCGAGGGCCGCGCATCCACGACATGCTGCTCAGCGGCCATCGATGAACGTTGCACTGATCCGTCTGCTCCACCTCGCCAGCCCGACCCTGCCGGTCGGCGCTTACACCTATTCACAAGGGCTGGAGTGGGCGGTGGACAGCGGGGCGATCCGCAATGAAGCTGGCACCGTGCAATGGATCGGCGATTGCCTGAGTTACAGCCTGGCCAGCTTCGAGGCCGTCTATCTGGCACACATGCTGGCGGCATGGCGGAAAGGCGACATGGCGCAACTGGCTATACTCGATACCGAATTCGTCGCCAGTCGCGAAACCGCCGAACTGCGCGCCGAAACGCTGCAGATGGGGCATTCGCTGGTGAAACTGCTGCAGGGTCTGCCGGATTTCGCCGAGTCGATTTTCCCTCTCCCCAACCCCTCCCCCGCTTGCGGGGGAGGGGCTAACACCAGCGTCAGCTTTCCCCTGGCCTGGAGCTGCGCCGCCGCGCGCTGGGATATTGAGACTGAAAGCGCCATCGCCGGCTATCTCTGGGCCTGGCTGGAAAATCAGGTCATGGCCGCGCTGAAAGCCGTCCCCCTCGGGCAAACCGCCGGCCAGCGCCTGTTGCTTTCCCTCGGCGAACGCCTGCCGGCACTGGCAAAACAGGCCGCCACCGCGCCGCTGGAAACCGCCCGAAATTTCCTGCCGGCATTCGCCATCGCCAGCAGTCTCCACGAAACCCAATACACCCGGATATTCCGCTCATGAACAACCAACCTTTGAGAATCGGCATCGGCGGCCCCGTCGGCTCCGGCAAGACCGCCCTCACCCTGGCCTTGTGCCTGGCGCTGCGCGATAAATTCAACCTCGCCGTGGTCACCAACGACATCTACACCGAGGAAGACGCCCAGTTCCTGGTGCGCAACGAAGCGCTGGAACCGGCGCGCATCATCGGCGTGGAAACCGGCGGCTGCCCGCACACCGCCATCCGCGAAGACGCCAGCATCAACCTGGAAGCGGTGGACCGCCTCAACCAGCGCTTTCCCGGCCTCGACGTGATCTTCGTCGAAAGCGGCGGCGACAACCTCGCCGCCACCTTCAGCCCGGAACTGTCCGATCTGACGCTCTACGTCATCGACGTCGCCGCCGGCGAGAAAATCCCGCGCAAGGGCGGCCCCGGCATCACCAAATCTGACCTGCTGGTGATCAACAAGATCGACCTGGCGCCGATGGTTGGCGCCTCGCTGGAGGTGATGGACACCGACGCCAAACGCATGCGCGGCGCGCGGCCGTTCGTGTTCTCCAACATGAAAACCGGCCAGGGCCTGGCCGAGATCATCGCGTTCATTCAGCACGCCGGCCTATTGATCCGGCCAGGTTTATCCGAGATTGACCTCTGTCCAAAAACCAAGACTTAGACGTAGGTTGGGCAAAGCGAAGCGTGCCCAACAGCTTATGCGGGCAAGTTGGGCACGCTTCGTTTTGCCCAACCTACACGTTTCAAATCCACTGATTGAACAATCACGTTTAATTAGTGCCGGATCAATAAGCACGCCTTAAACGGCGCCGTAGATCGCGCGCTTGGCGTCGGTGACCTGGGTTAGCGCAACATCGAACGGCACGTTCTCGCAGCGCGGGCGGTAGTCCTGATATGCCTTGTACAGCGTGACCACCTTTTCGCCGCTGCTCTGACCTTTGAAGTCGCTCTTTTCCAGACGCAGTTCGTCGACCAGTTCGTTCCAGACCAGTCCATCCGCCAGCGGCAACAGCACAAAGTGGATACCAGCCAGTTCAACCTGCATCGGCTTGGCGATGTTGACCACATAGAGCAGCGCACCCATTCCGGGCGCGAAAAAGGGCTGATATTTCGCGATGAAGGCATTCAGTTGGGCGATTTCGTCGAGCGAGCCGGCGATGAACTTCAAGTGCGCTGCATCCGCCAGCAGCACCGCGCCGACCATCGTCGCCAGCGGCGGCTTGCGCCGGCCCATCGCATCGGCGACTTCGCCTTCGATCAGGACCAGATCGCCGCGATAGGCTTGCAGGCCGGAGCCGGCGCTGTCCTTGAAATTGCTGTTGAAAAGCAGGCCTTGGGTTTCGAACGTATCGAGCAGCATGGAAAGGTTTCCCGGGTTGGCAAATAGCCGTTTTCTGCAAATTGCGGGCCAACCACCACGCTGCCCACAAAAGCCCGTTCAGATGCGGCTTCACGCGCGATGAACAGCACTCATGCGCTGTCGCAAAGCTGACAAAGGAGCCCATGACGAGCGGCTTGCAACCAGATCCGGCGGCGGTTTGATGGACTTGCAAGCAAGCCTGCCCGGCGAGAACCGCAGGCAGCGGTGAAGCGTGGCGGAGCGAATTGCGGCCTCAACTCTATGGGCATACAGTCGTTAATCAGAATACTTGCGATGAATTTTGCGACCTCGATTTTCAGGGACTTGCAGCAACCGGTTCGAGCTTGCCGAAGCAAGCCAGTCGGTCGCCAGACTGAATCGAATCCACGCGGAAGGTGTTTGACGGAGGTTAGGGCTATGGCTGAGCACACCGCATTGACCTGTACACACATCGAGCACTGCCCGTTCAGATCGTCCCTGGCGCCCCGCTTCAACGCGGTGCTGGCGAAGAGCGCTTACGCCATGATTCTGGCCGGTGGGCGCGGCAGTCGGCTGATGCAACTGACGGATTGGCGGGCAAAGCCGGCGGTTCCGTTTGGCGGCAAACTCCGCATCATCGATTTTCCGCTCAGCAACTGCATCAACTCGGGCGTGCGGCGCATCGGCGTGGCGACGCAGTTCATGTCGCATGGGCTGATCCACCACATCCAGCGCGGCTGGAATTTTCTCGACGACCAGTTCGATGAATTTGTCGACATTCTGCCGGCTGGCCGCTATGGCCAGGAAGGCGGCTATACCGGCACGGCAAATGCGGTCTGGCAGAACCTGGAACTGATCCAGATCAGCGAGCCGGAATTCGTGCTGATTCTCGGCGGCGACCACATCTACAAGATGGACTACAGCCTTCTGCTCGCCGACCATGTGGCGAAAGGCGCTGACCTCAGCATTGCCTGCATCGACGTACCGTTGGAGGGCGCGTCGCATTTCGGCGTCATGACGGTCGACAAAACCTGGCGCATCACCGGATTCGAGGAGAAGCCGAAACATCCGGCGCCGATCCCCGGCAAGCCGGATCACGCCTTGGTGAGCATGGGCATTTACGTGTTCAACGCGCGCTTTCTCTATGAGCAACTGCGGTTGGACAGCATCGATCCCGACTCCAGCCATGATTTCGGCAAGGACATCATTCCCAGGCTGGTGAACAGCCACGCGGTCTATGCCCATTGTTTTGCCAACAGTTGCGTCAACATGGTCGGCGACATGCCCTACTGGCGCGATGTCGGCACAGTGGATGCCTATTGGGAAGCCAACATGGATCTGGTGCAGGTGACGCCGGATTTGAATCTCTACGACGATAACTGGCCGATCCGGACCAACCAGGCGCAACTGCCACCGGCCAAGTTCATCTTCAACGATGACGGCTTTCGCGGCCATGCCATGGATTCGATGATATCGAGCGGTTGCATCATCAGCGGCGCAACCATTGAACGCTCTTTGCTGATGCTGAAAGTGCGGGTCAACGAACACAGCCTGATTCAGGACTCGGTGATTCTGCCGAACGTTGTGCTGGGCCGGAACGTCAGGCTGAAACGCGTCGTCGTCGACAAGCTTTGCGTCATCCCGGACGGTTTCAGCGCTGGCTTCGATGCGGCACTGGATGCGCAGCGTTTTCACGTCACCGAACAGGGTATTACCCTGATCACCCCGGAAATGCTCGGACAGCAGGTGCGTCAGGCACGATAGAAGAACCTGTATCCATGGTTACGAATTGGCCGGCGAAGGTCGATTCAACCCGCGCAACCCAGTCAGCTTGCAAGCGCTGGTTCAAGTTTGCCTCCCACATGCCGATAGGCACTGTCTGGACGGAGACTGATTGCATGCCTGGAGTACGCCCGACATTGTTGTTATTCATTACCGTCCTGTTTGTCTGGGCTGGCTGGCTGTTCCTGTCGCCTGACAAAGCTGATTTGCCGCAGGCCATGTCGTACATTTCTCCGGCCACCGATCAACCCATCACACCAATCCCGGATGCGCTCGAACTTGATGCGCGCAAAGTCGATCTTGGCCGGCGTTTGTTCCATGACAATCGACTTTCCCACGATGACACCGTTTCCTGTGCCTCTTGCCATGACCTGAGTCTGGCCGGCGGCGATGCATTGGCGGTGGCAGTTGGCGTGCGGCAGCAAATGGGCAGCGTGAACAGCCCGACCGTACTGAACAGCGCGTTCAACTTCAGCCAATTCTGGGATGGCCGGGCAGGAAGCCTGGAGGAGCAAGCAGAGGGGCCGGTTCACAACCCGATCGAAATGGACACGAACTGGGACGCGGTGATCAAAAAATTGTCGCTCGATGCCGACTATGTGCGTGATTTCAAGGCACTCTGGCCGGATGGCATCAAGCCGGCCCATATTCAAAGCGCGATCGCCGAGTTCGAACGCAGCCTGATCACACCGGATTCGGCGTTTGATCGCTACTTGAAAGGCGACCAGCAGTCGCTGACGGGCGACGCCCGCAAAGGCTGGGATCTGTTTCGCAATCTGGGCTGCATTGCCTGTCACCAGGGCGTCAACATGGGCGGCAACATGTACGCCAACCTCGGCGTCATGGGCGACTATTTCGTCGATC
>JAIFLB010000128.1 GCA_020049245.1 Betaproteobacteria bacterium
TTCGATTCAGGCGCTATCGGACCGAAAGCAGTCAACTCGACGGGTAGCACTTTCTCAATTGGTGGCACCAAACGCATCGTGGGCAACGCGGAATTATTGTTCCCCTTCCCTGGCATGGGGAATGATCGCTCGGTCCGTTTGAGCACCTTCCTCGATATTGGCGCCGTAGCAGGACCAGGCGATACCCTGGGACGTTACGACACGCTTTCTACCTCCGACATGCGTTATTCCGTTGGCGTGGCAGTGACGTGGTACTCGCCTATGGGTCCGATCAAGCTCTCGTTGGCCAACCCGCTCAATGCCGCAGCCGATGATGAGAAACAAACCTTCCAATTCCAACTTGGCAACGTGTTCTGAAAAGGAGTCATGCCTTGAAACGAATGATTATTTTGATGTTGGCTTTGACTTTGGCGCTGCCTGTTGCGGCTCAAACAGCGGAGTTGAAGATCGGTTACGTCAATACGGAAAAGTTGTTCCGCGATTCTCAACTGGCGGTGAAAGCACAAAAGAAACTGGAAAAAGAGTTTCAGGTTCGTGAGCAGAATATTCAGAAGCAGGTCAAGCAGGCGCGCGATCTGCAGGCCTATCTGGAAAAGGAAGGCCTAACCTTGGCGGAAGCGGATCGGGTCAAAAAGCAAAAAGATCTGGCCAATCTCAGCCGCGATATTCAGCATGACCAACGCACGTTTCGGGAAGATCTGAATCAGCGCAAGAACGAAGAGTTTGCCAGCGTGCAGGAACGCGCGCGCAAGGCAATCATGGAAGTGGCCGAGCGGGAAAAATACGACCTGATCCTGGAAAACGTGATTTACGCCAGCCCGAAGGTCGATATCACGGATCGCATACTGAAATCACTGGATCGTTGATTCCCCATGCCAGTTCTGACCCTGGCCGAGCTGCAGGCAATCCTGGGCGGGACATTACAGGGTGACGAACAGACTCGACTCGATAGCGTTGCTTCTTTAGCACACGCCCAGCCCCATCAACTTGGTTTTCTGGTTAGCGCCAAGCATTTGGCGCAGGCACGTTCAAGCCATGCCGGCGCGTTGATCGTTCCGGAGTCGCTGGCGGCCGATCTTCACCAACCCTGCCTCGTGCTGGCCAATCCACACGCCGGTTTCGCTAAGGCGGCGGCGCTGTTGCAGCCTGAACCGCAATTGCAGGCAGGCATCCACCCAACCGCTGTGGTGGCCGCAGATGCGGTCATCGGTGCTGACGTATGCATTGGCCCGGGTGCTGTGATCGGGTCAAAAGCGAAAATCGGGCCGCGTTGCCAGGTGGGCGCGCTCAGTGTCATCGGCCCGAATGCGGAATTGGACGAAGATTGCCTGTTGCACACCCGTGTTGTGGTTCAACATGGTTGCCTGCTCGGCAAGCGGGTGATCCTGCATCCCGGCGTGGTGATTGGCGCTGATGGTTTCGGCCTTGCCTGGCAGGGTGATGGCTGGCTTAAGGTGCCGCAAACGGGACGCGCAATCCTCGAAGACGATGTTGAAGTCGGTGCCAATACCTGCATCGATCGTGGCGCGCTGGATAACACGGTGATCGAAACCGGCGCCAAGCTCGACAACCTGATTCAGATCGCGCACAACTGCCGCATTGGCCGCCACACCGCGATCGCCGCCTGTGTCGGTATCGCCGGCAGCACGCAGATTGGCGCGTATTGTCAGATCGGCGGCGCGGCAATGATCATCGGCCATTTGCATATCTGTGACCGGGTCACCGTTTCCGCTGGCACTTTTGTTGCAAAGGACATCCGTGAACCCGGGGTTTACACCTCCGCACAGCCACTGATGAAACATGAAGACTGGAAGCACAATGCCGCCCATCTGCGTCATCTCGATGCGCTGGTGAAGCGGGTCAAGTCACTGGAAGAAAAACTCAAGAAAGACTGAAGGAAGACTGAGATGGCAACAAACGAGGCAACCCATAGCGCGACGAATTCCGGCATGGATATCACCGAGATCATGAAATACCTGCCGCATCGCTATCCGTTCCTGCTGGTGGATCGGGTGATCGAACTGGTGCCGAATGAACGTATCGTCGCGCTGAAGAACATCAGCATGAACGAGCCGCAATTTCCCGGCCATTTTCCGAATCACCCGGTGATGCCGGGTGTCTTGATGATTGAAGCGCTGGCACAGGCTGCCGGCCTGCTGGCGTTCAAGAGTGGCGGCGATCAAGTCAACCCGAACAGGGTGGTTTACTTTGTCGGCATCGATGGCGCCCGCTTCAAGCGGCCGGTCGTGCCGGGTGATCAATTGCGGATGGAAGCGCAAGTGTTGCGAGTCACCCGAGGCATCTGGAAATTCGCGGTCAAAGGCACGGTAGAAGGGCAAACTGCCTGTGAAGCCGAACTGATGTGCACCCTTAAAGATCTGGCCTGAAGCAAATGGGCGAAATCCACCCCACCGCATTGATCCACCCTGGGGCTCGCCTGGGCGCGAATGTCACTGTTGGCGCCTATTCGATCATTGGCGCGCATGTTGAAATCGGTGATCACTGCCAGATCGGGCCGCATGTGGTAATCACCGGCCACACTCGCATCGGCTCGGGCAACCGGATATTTCAATTTGTTTCGCTCGGCGAAGAACCGCAGGACAAAAAATACGCTGGCGAGCCAACACGGCTGGAAATTGGTGACAACAACGTCATCCGCGAGTTCTGCACCTTCAATACCGGCACGGTTCAGGATGCCGGCGTCACCCGCATCGGCAATGACAACTGGGTCATGGCCTATGTTCACATAGCGCACGATTGCGTCATCGGCAATCACGTCATCTTTGCCAATAACGCCTCGCTTGCCGGCCATGTCACGGTGAACGATTACGCCATTCTGGGCGGCTTCACCGGTATCCATCAGTTCTGTCGCATTGGCGCGCATGTGATTACCGGCATCGCCTCGGTGATTCGCCAGGATGTACCGCCCTACGTCACCGTTTCAGGCAGCCCGGCGGCGCCGCATGGCATCAATTCGGAAGGCCTTAAACGACGCGGCTACAGCCTGGAAGCGGTGAGCGCGATCAAACGCGCCTACAAGACGCTTTACCGCTCCGGCCTTGGCTTGAGCGAAGCGCAAAGCGCCATCCAGGCGGAAGTGGAAAAGCAGCCGGAATTGCAGACGCTGGTTGATTTTCTTGCTGTGCCCGGTCGCGGCATCATTCGCTGAGCATCGTCTGCAACGTGGCGAAATCTCCGCTTCAGGTTGGCATTGTCGCGGGCGAAGCATCTGGCGATCTGCTCGGCAGCTTGCTGATCGATGCGCTCAAACATGCCCAACCCGGCCTTGAGTTTGTCGGCATCGCCGGCCCCAAGATGCAGGCGCTGGGCGCCAAGTCATGGTTTCCGATGCAAGCGCTTTCGGTACGCGGGTATGTTGAAGCGCTGGGCAGCCTGAGGAAAATCCTGGCGATTCGGCGGGCACTGCATCGACAACTCCTGCAAACACGCCCGCAAGTCTTCATCGGCGTCGATGCACCCGACTTCAATCTGGTGCTGGAAGAAAAATTGAAGCGCGCCGGAATTCCCAGCGTCCATTTTGTCAGCCCATCAGTCTGGGCCTGGCGTCCCAAGCGCATCAACAAAGTGCGCCGCGCGGTTTCACATGCACTGCTGATATTCCCGTTCGAGGAAGATATTTATCGCCAGGCCGGGATTCCGGCAACTTATGTCGGGCATCCTTTGGCGCACGCCTTGCCAGCGCCGAATCGTACCGCCGCGCGCGAAATGCTCGGTCTGCAAACCAACGCTGAATATGTCGTGCTGATGCCGGGCAGCCGACCAGGCGAGCTGGAGGCCTTGGCGCGGCTATTCATCGAGACAGCCAAGAAACTGGTTGAGAAGCGGCCGCAGACACGTTTATTGATCCCGCTGGTGAACCGCGAAACCCGGCAGATCTTTGAACGCAGCCTGTATGAAGCTCAGGTCACGATCGATGGCGAACACGCCAACCTGCCCTTGCGCATCCTCTATGGCCATGCCCACGAAGCCTTGCAGGCCGCAGATGCCGCGCTGATTGCCTCGGGTACCGCAACGCTGGAAGCGCTGTTGCTCGATTGTCCGCATGTCATCACCTACAAAGTGCCCTGGCTGACCTGGCAGATCATGCGTCGGCAAGCATTGCAGCCCTGGATCGGTTTGCCGAACATCCTGGCGGCGGACTCTGTTGTGCCCGAAATCATCCAGAAACAGGCCACCCCGGAAGCCCTCGCCCAGGCGATGGAACATCTTCTAAACGATGACATCGCACGAAAAAAACAGATTGAAGTTTTCCGGCAGCAACGCGCACGCCTCAAGCGCAACACCCCGGCTTTGATAGCGCATGCCTTGCAACCATTCCTGAGCGGCGACCGCCATGCAACCTGAAACAGGCCGCATCTGCGGCGTTGACGAAGCCGGGCGCGGGCCGTTGGCCGGCGCGGTGTATGCGGCGGCGGTGATACTCGACCCGAAGCATCCGATCTCCGGTCTGCGCGATTCAAAAAAACTTTCCGAACGCAACCGGGTTCGGCTCGCGGCGGAAATCCGAACGCATGCGCTAGCTTGGTCGGTCGCCTTCGCGACGGTGGAAGAAATCGAACAACTCAACATCCTGCACGCCAGCATGCTAGCGATGCGACGAGCGGTTCTGGGGCTGAATCCGGCGGCTGAATATGCATTGATCGATGGCAACCGCTGCCCGGATTTGCCGATTCCGGCACGCGCCATCATCAAGGGCGACGACAGCGAAGCCTGCATCTCGGCGGCCTCCATCCTGGCCAAGACAGAAAGAGATCAAGAAATGCGGCGACTTGCCGATACTTATCCCATGTATGGTTTCGAACGACACGCTGGCTATCCGACGGCAGCCCATCTGGCTGCCCTGGCTGAGCACGGACCGAGTCCGGTGCATCGCAAAACCTTCGGGCCGGTACAACGGAGTTGTTTACGCTGCCACGCTTTCGAATCCGGCCTGCCACTCGCCGATTCACCGAATTTTGAATCAAACTCACGCGGATAGGAGAACCTGACCATGTTCGTCATTATTGGTTATGTCGTGGTCCTGGGCAGTATTTTTGGTGGCTACGCCATGGCTGGCGGCCACCTCGCCGGACTCTGGCAACCGTTGGAGGTGGTGATGATCGCAGGTGGCGCGATTGGCGCATTTATCGCCGCCAATTCCATGCATGGCCTGAAGCACACGCTTTCCGCGCTCGCCGGCTGCTTCAAAGGTTCCAAATTCAGCAAGACCTACTACATGGAACTGCTTGGCCTGTTGTTCGAACTGCTTGCCAAGGCCCGCAAGGATGGCCTGATGTCGCTCGAAGGCGATGTCGAGGAACCGGATAAAAGCACGATTTTCGGCAAGTACCCCAACATCACCGCCGACCATCACCTGCGCGATTTCATTACCGATTACCTGCGCATGATGGTCGGCGGCAATCCATCATCACGAGGAAATGCATCCCTCACATGCCATGTCGAAACTGGCGGACGCTACACCCGCTTTCGGTATCGTCGCGGCGGTGATGGGTGTGGTGCACACCATGGAATCGTTGCACCTGCCACCGTCCGAACTTGGCATCTTGATCGGCCATGCACTGGTCGGCACCTTCCTCGGCATCCTGATTTCTTACGGCTTTTTCGCGCCACTGGTGTCGGTGATGGAGCAGAAAGCCACCGAGGCCGGCAAGTCGTATCAAGTTGTGAAAGTCGTGTTGCTCGCCTCACTCAATGGCTTCGCGCCGCAAACCTGCGTTGAATTCGGCCGCAAGGTGCTGTTCTCCACCGAGCGTCCTTCTTTCGCTGAAATGGAAGAAGACATCAAGCATCGTAAAGGCAAGTAACGGGTCGCTAAGCGAAGCCCGGATAACGGAAATTCACAGCAGCAAGCAGGACAGCAGGCGGTACACGGAGAGCAGAAATGGCAGACGATTCGCAAAGACCCATCGTCATCAAGCGCATCAAGAAGATCAGCGGCGGCGCGCACGGTGGCGCCTGGAAAATTGCTTACGCCGACTTCGTCACCGCGATGATGGCGTTCTTCCTGCTCATGTGGCTGTTGGGTTCCACTTCCAAGGCCAAGCTGGAAGGCATTGCGCAGTATTTCCAGACACCGCTCAAAATTGCGCTCGCCGGTGGTTCCGGGTCAGGTGACTCATCCAGCGTCATCAAAGGCGGCGGCACCGATCTGACGCGCAGTGTCGGCCAGGTAAAAAACGGCGAGGTTGAAGGCAAGAAAACCATCAATCTCGACGCCAGCCGGGCCAAGAAGCAAATGGAGCAGCAGGAAGCTGTGCGTTTGCAGGACATCAAGGCCAAGCTCGACAAGGCCGTGGCCAGCAACCCGAAGATGCAGCAGTTCAAGAAACAGATGAAGATCGACATCACCAGCGATGGCCTGCGCATCCAGATCATCGACGACAAGAATCGACCGATGTTCGATATCGGCGGCGCGGTGATGAAGCACTACACGCGCGACATCCTGCGCGAAATCGGCAAGACCTTGAACGAAGTACCCAACCGGATCAGCCTCTCAGGCCATACCGATGCGGTGCCCTATGCCGGTGGCGATGCCGGTTACAGCAACTGGGAATTGTCCGCCGATCGCGCCAATGCCTCGCGCCGCGAACTGGTCGCCGGCGGTCTGGAGGACGGCAAGGTCTTGCGCGTGGTCGGTCTCGGCTCGGCCATTCCATTCGACAAAACCGATCTGAACGCCCCGGTCAACCGACGCATTGCGATCATCGTGATGAACAAAAAGGCGGAAGAGGCGATCACCAAGGAATCCCGCCAGATAGAAGCCAGCTCAGCAAAGGAAGTGGCGGAGAAAATGGATGTCAAACCCTGATACCAAGCTCCTGGCTTCTGGTATTCAGACCGGGGGATCGCCTCTCCCGCCGGTGGCATTGCCGGAATTTTCCTCACCCCTTTTTTCTTCCTTGAAACAGCGCTCACCCGCGCTCATCGCGCTGCTGGCGCATCTGCCCGGCGTGATTTTTGCAGCCATCCTGGTTGCTTCCGGCATACAGGTGACGCTACCCGGGCTGATTCTGATCGTCTCGCTTTGCGCCGCCCTGCTTGCCTGGCTTTGGCAGTTGCCGCTCTGGTGGCGCTTCATCAACCTGTTTTTTCTGCCCCTGGTCGGCTTTGCGCTCTACCTGCAAAACCAGACCGTTGCGATTGATCCAAACTGGTATCTGGCCGCCTTCCTGATCCTCGCACTGACTTCAATCGGGGCGGTGCGGACCCGGGTACCGCTGTATCTTTCCAGCCCTCGCGCGGCGGATGAACTGGCGCTGCGCCTACCCCAAAACGGACGTCTGATCGACCTGGGCTGCGGCCTTGGCGGCCCGCTGGCGCGCATTCACGAACAGCGCCCCGATTCACGCTTGGCGGGTATTGAAGCGGCGCCGCTGAATTGGCTGTTCGCCTGGCTCCGCTTGAAGTTCAGTGGCGCCAAGGCGGACATTCGCTTCGGCAATCTATGGACCGCCAATCTCGCCGACTACGACATTGTCTATGCCTATCTCTCGCCCGCCCCGATGGCGCGCTTGTGGGACAAAGCCTTGCTCGAAATGAAGCCGGGCAGCCTGTTCATCAGCAACAGCTTTTCGGTGAATGGCGTCGATACCAGCTTCGACCCGGATGAACTCATCGAAATCTCGCAACCCGGCGATCTTTCCCATGCCCAGCTGCTGATCTGGAGAATGCGATGAGCTTCAGTCTGGAACGCTTGCAACCCGGTCCCCTACCGATTTTTCGTCGCACGCATGAGGCACTGAGCCGTTTCGGCACTCGCCAGGACAAGATCAGCGCGCGCGAAGTCGCTTATGAAATCCTGGCCGACCCGTTCGCCACGCTTTACCTGATGTACAGCATCAACCAGAGGGTCAGTGAACGCTCCGACGCCGAGGTCAACACGGTTGAACATGCGTTGATGATGCATGGCGTCAGCGCCTTCCTGAATACTGTGCGGAACTGGCCGATTCTGGAAAACATCCCGGCGGGCTACAACCCGCGCTTGTACGCCGCCGTGCAAACAATCACCCGCCGCGCCCAACATGCCGCCTGGCAGGCACGCGATTTTGCCGTGTTGCATAGCGACATCCGCGCCGAAGAAGTCCAGGTTGCCGCCCTCCTCCACTACGCCCCGGAACTGCTGCTCTGGCTGCGCACGCCGGATCAGGCACTTGCCTTGCAACGCAAGCGCCGTCGCATGAACGAAGCGGAAGCGGAAATCGCGGTGCTGGGAGACCGCCTCGACATCCTGCGTCTGAAACTGCTGGGAACGTGGTACATCCCGCCGCTGACGCTTGACCTGTTGAGCCCGCAACATGCCGAACGCTCGCGCCAGGTCATCCTGACGGCCAGCCTGGAGATTGCGCAACGCAGCGATCGCGGCTGGTGGGACGAAGACCTGATGCAGGCCTACACGGCGCTTTCTGGCGTAGAGAACACCGACATCGACACGGTCATCGCCACCGTGCATGCCAACGCCGCCCGCGTCGCCCGTTGTTGCGACTGGCTGCAATCGCCACCGGCAGCAACCTGGGGACCGATGATTCCCGGCCCCTGGCCGCCGGAACCCGACGATGACGAAGAAGCGCCCGCCAAACCGGAAGTCGTTGCGGCGGCACCCGCTGCCCCGGTGGCGAGGCCGGTCAAACCCGAGGTCGTGGTGGAACCGGAACCCAGCATCTGTCCGATGCCCGACAAGAATGTGTTCCGCGAAGCCATGAAAGGCATCGAAGCGCATCTGGACGGCTCATACACCCTGACCCAGATGTCCGCCGTCATCCTGAAAGGCTTGCATACCGGCCTTGGGCTTAAGCGCATCATCCTGGCGATGATCACGCCGGATGGACTGCGCGTGAAATCCCGTTTCACCTTCGGCGTCACCGGCGAAGATGCGCTACGCCATTTTGAATTCGAACTTGGCGGCAAAGACCTGTTCAGTCAAATGATGAACAAAATGCAGGGCGTCTGGCTGAATGAAGGCAATCGTCAAAAGCTCTGGCCGATGATTCAACCGAAGCTGCAAGCCATGCTCGGCGAAGGCGACTTCTACACCATGAGTCTGTACAACGGCGAAAAACCAATCGGCCTGATCTACGCAGACCGTGGCCACAAAGTGGATGAAACCCAATGCGGCCTCGACCCGATGACCTACACCGATTTCAAGATGCTGTGCCTGCAATCGGCACGCGGCCTGAGCAAGATCAAGCCGGCCAGTTGAGGCGTTTCGGCCGCCAAACTGAAGCGGTCAAACCCACTAACCGCACGGCATCGCTGCCCAGAACGCCCCATCCAACAATCGATTGCAGAATCGTAGGATGGGCCAAGCGCAGCGGGCCCATCGATGCGCGACGACAGATGGGCCCGCTGCGCTTGGCCCATCCTACAGTCGACTTTGGTTAACGGGTGCTTCAAGGTTTCGCTATTCGGGTTTAATCACCCATTCGGGTTTAATCACCCACCTCCGCATACCAACCCCAACTCCATGGCCGATCCCAACCTTTCCTCCTTCATCTGGTCCGTCGCCGATCTGCTGCGCGGCGACTACAAGCAATCCGAATATGGCAAGGTCATCCTGCCGTTCACCGTGCTGCGCCGTCTCGATTGCGTGCTGGAGAAGACCAAGGGCATCGTGCTGATCGAAAAGGAAATCCGTGAAGCGGCCGGGCTGAATCCGGAACCCTTCCTGCTGCGCATCTCCGGCCAGCTCTTCTTCAACACCTCGCCGCTCGACCTGAAGAAACTGATGGGCGACC
>JAIFLB010000014.1 GCA_020049245.1 Betaproteobacteria bacterium
TCGGCCATCTCGGCCTGGGATTTGAAGTAATCCTCTTCGGTAAAGGTCTTCGGCCGGCGCTGGTCGGACAGCACATAACCTTCCGAGATGCACACCCGCGCCTCGTGCGCCATATAGTCGTCGCGCGCCATGAATTCCACCGGATGCGTCGCCACCACCGGCAGACCGAGTTCCTCGGCCAGCGCCACCGCATGCGCCACATGCGGCTCGCATTCCGGCCGGCCGTCGCGCTGCAATTCCAGGTAATAGCGTTCCGGGAAGCGCGCCGCCCAGTCTGTGGCCAGTCGCCGCGCGGTATCCATCGATTCGTTCATCAACGCCACGCCGACATCGCCCTGATGCCCGCCGGAGAGTGCGATCAAACCCGTCGTGCTGGCTGCGTCGAACCAGTCCGGCTGCAGGATCGCGCGGCCGCGATGCATGTTGCTGCGGTAGGCCCGGGTCAGCAGTTCGCACAGATTGCGCCAGCCCGGCGTGTCCTGCACCAGCAGCAACATGCGCGTCGGCTTGTCGACCGACTCCGGCGGCGCCACCCAGACATCGCAACCGGCAATCGGCTTGACACCCTTCTTGCGCGCGCCGGAATAAAACTTGACCAGGCCGAACACATTGCCCAAATCGGTCAGCGCCAGCGCCGGCATGGCGTCTTTACGCGCCAGCTTGATCGCGTCATCGATGCGCAGAATGCTGTCCTGGATCGAATATTCGCTGTGGAAAGGCTCGGACATGGGGACGAATTCTAAACGCCCCCATGGCGTCGGCTACAAACCCCTGAAAAACTCCAGCGCCTCTGCCAGACTTCCCACACCGACTAAATCCATACCGGCGATCTTGCCCTTCGGCAGGTTGGCTTTCGGGCACAGGGCCTGAGTAAAGCCCAGCTTGGCGGCTTCCTTCAGGCGTTCCTGGCCGCGTTGCACCGGCCGAATCTCCCCGGTCAGCCCGATTTCTCCGAATACCGCCAGCTTGTGCGGGATCGGCTTATTGCGCAGCGACGACACCACCGCCATCGCCACCGCCAGGTCGACCGCAGGTTCGGTGATCTTGACGCCGCCGACGGCGTTGACGAAGACATCCTGGTCGTAGCACGGAATGCCGCCATGCCGATGCAGCACGGCAAGCAACATGGCGAGCCGGTTGCCGTCGAGGCCGACGGTCAGGCGGCGTGGATTCGGCGCATGGGCGGCATCGACCAACGCCTGGATTTCGACCAGCAACGGCCGCGTGCCTTCCTGGGCGACCACCACGCAGGAGCCGGGCGCTTCGCGTTCGTCACGATTGAGGAACACGGTCATCGCAAACACGCCGAGCTCGTTGACCGCGCCATAGCGATTCTTGAAAGCGCGCACCAGGCGGAAGCTGGAGCTGGTGTCACCCTCGAAATACAGCACGGTATCGACGATATGTTCCAACACGCGTGGGCCGGCCAGTGTGCCTTCCTTGGTGACATGGCCGACCAGCAGGATGGTGATACCGGATTGCTTGGCGTGACGGGTCAATTCCTGCGCGCATTCACGTACCTGTGCGACGCTGCCAGGCGCCGATTGCAGCTGGTCGGTGTAGACGGTCTGGATCGAGTCGATCACCGCGACTTCCGGGCGTTCCGATTTGAGCGTGGCGAAGATTTCTTCCAGGCGGATTTCGGTCAGCAGCGGAATATCGGCGGTCAAGCCCAGACGCCGCGCCCGCATCGCGATCTGCGCGGCGGATTCCTCGCCGCTGACATACAGGGTGCGACAACGCGCGCTGAGTTCGGCCAGCGCCTGCAGCAACAGCGTCGATTTGCCGATGCCGGGGTCGCCGCCGATCAGCACGACGCCGCCGCCGACCAGACCACCGCCCAGGACACGGTCGAATTCAGCCAATCCAGTCGCCATGCGCGGCGTATCCACTGCCTGAACGGCGGAAAGCCGAACGACCTCACCGCTGGCGGCCAGCGCCTGAAATCGGCTTGGCTTGGCTTCCTTCACCGATTCGGTGAGCGTGTTCCAGGCCATGCAACTCGGGCACTGGCCTTGCCATTTACTCGACTGACCGCCGCATTCGGAACAGATGTAGGTGGTGTTTGTTTTTGCCATGCGGCCTTATAACGGGCCACACTCGCGTCGGCAAGGAAAGCGCGGTGGCTGGCTGGCCTTGCGCATAACGCTTATCATGGCGCCCGTGCAAATTTCGCTCACCCAGCCGGCTTCCCCCCTACATGGGCTTGTTCAACTCGCCGGCTCACTTCAAGACCCAGGATCAACATGAAATGCGTGGATGATTTCCGCTTCCGCTTAGGCCAGCATGAACTGGTGCCGATCATGATCGGCGGCATGGGGGTCGATATTTCGACCGTTGAACTGGCGCTTGAAGCCGCGCGCCTGGGCGGCGTCGGCCATATTTCCGATGCCATGGTGCCCACCGTCATCGACCGCCATTTCAAGACCCGCTTCGTCAAGGAAAAGCTCAAGCTGTACAAGGCCAACGTCACCAATCTGGCTGACAAGACGCTGGTCAAATTCCATTTGGGCGAACTCGAAGAAGCCACCCGCATGCATGTGCGGCGGGCGATGGATGCCAAACACGGTTCCGGCATGGTGTTCATCAACTGCATGGAAAAGTTGACCATGAATGCGCCCAAGGAAACCCTGAAGGTGCGGCTGAACGCCGCCCTGGACGCCGGTATCGACGGCATCACGCTGGCCGCCGGGCTGCATCTGGGCTCGTTCGGTTTGATGGAAGAACACGCCCGCTTCCGCGATGCCAAGATCGGCATCATCGTGTCCAGCCTGCGCGCCTTGCAGCTGTTCATTCGCAAGAATGCGCGTACCAACCGCCTGCCCGACTACGTTGTTGTGGAAGGCCCGCTGGCCGGCGGCCACCTCGGTTTCGGTATGGACTGGGCAAATTACGATCTGGCAACCATCGTCGGTGAAATCCAGACCTGGCTGAAGGCAGAGCAACTCGATATTCCGCTGATTCCGGCCGGCGGCATCTTTACCGGTTCGGATGCCACCGCTTACCTTGAACGTGGCGCCGCTGCCGTGCAGGTGGCCACCCGCTTTACCGTGACCAAGGAATGCGGCCTGCCCGACCCGATCAAGCAGGAATACTACATAGCCAACGAAGACGATATCGAGGTCAACGGGATTTCACCCACCGGCTATCCGATGCGAATGATCAAGAGCAGCCCGGCGATCGGCGCCGGTACGCATCCCAACTGCGAGTCTTTCGGCTACCTGCTCGACGCCAACGGACGTTGCGCCTACATCGACGCCTACAACCGCGCCGTCGCCGAGCATCCGGGCGAGAAAAAAGTCCGGGTCTGGGACAAAACCTGCCTGTGCACCCACATGCGCGATTTCGACCTCTGGACGTGCGGAACATGTTTTCCATGACTACCAGTTCAGCAAGGACGGCAAGATCGCGCTGCCGGCGGTCTAAAAACAGCGACGGTGTGGCTGGACTGTCACGCTGGTCTGGCTAATTCATCACACAGCAAGGACAAGGGCTGCGCCTCGGCAAAATAGTGGCCCTGGCCGTAATCGACGCCCAAAGCGCGCAGCGCATCGGCGGTTGCCTGATCTTCGACATACTCCGCCATGGTGCGGATGTTCATGATGCGGGCCACTTTGGCGATGGCCTCGACCATCGCCGCATTGATCGGATCGCGCACCATGTCACGCACAAAAGCGCCGTCGATCTTCAGGTAATCGACGCCCATATCATGCAGATAGGCGAAGGAAGACAGCCCGCTGCCAAAGTCATCCAACGCAAAACGGCAGCCCAGTGTTTTCAGATCGTCAATCAGCAACTGCACCGATTCAAGATTGGAAATCGCGGCGGTTTCGGTAATCTCGAAGCAAAGATGTGGCGCAATCTCCACGCATTCGCGCATGGCTTGCCGGATAAATGACTGGAATTTGGCGTTGCTGATGGATGCCCCGGAAAGATTGACGCCGAGGACAACCTGTTTTGTCCGCAATGCCGACAAATGGAGTGTGCATTGTTCCAGCGTGTGCTCGATCACCCAGCGATCAATCGTCGGCATGATCTGGTAACGCTCTGCCGCCGGGATGAAGGCCATCGGCAACACCGGATACGCTTCATCATGCAAGCGCAGCAGCAGTTCATAGTGCGGCTCACGCATCGCGTCCGTCAGCCCGACGATGGGCTGGAAATAAAGCTGGAAATGTCCGGCCTGCATCGCGCGCGTCAAACGGCCAACCCATTGCATTTCGCCACGCCGGCGTTCGACTTCTTCATCCCCGCGCCGATACAAGCGCACCGTGTTGCGGCCGGCGTCCTTGGCGGCATAACAAGCGGCGTCAGCGGCGCTCATCAGATGCGCGGTATCCGGCCAGTCCTGATCCATTTCGACCAGACCGATGCTGGCGCCCACCTGATACATGCGACCCTCCCAGGAAAAACGGAAGTCGCTGATCATGCGGCGGAGTTTTTCGCCAAGCTGCAAACCCAGGCTGGCATCGCAGTCTGTCAACAAGATGCCGAATTCATCGCCACCCAGGCGCGCCACCACATCACTGCCGCGCAAAGCACGCCGCATCGCGGCCGCGAGCTGGCGTAACAATTCATCGCCGGCCTGGTGTCCGCTCGTGTCATTAACCAGTTTGAACTGATCCAGATCGAGGTAAAGCAGGCAATGCCGCATACCGGACTGATGCGTCGCATCCCATGCCTGTTGCAGCGCCAGATCGAAACCGGCGCGATTCAGCAGACCGGTCAATGCATCGTGCTGCGCTTGCCAGGACAACTTCGCGGTGGCGGCGCGAATTTTCTCCTGCAAGCTGTCATAGGAATTCTTCAACTCCACCACCATGTCATTAACGCCACGTTCCAGCACTGCGAACTCGCCACCGGTTTCAACCTGAACCCGTGCATTCAGATCGCCCGCCGCAATTCTTTCAACCGCTCGCGTCAGGGCGCCAATCGGCCGCACGATATCGCGACCAAGACGCCAGGCCAGCAAACTGGCCAACAGCAAACCGAGAAACGTGATCGACAAACCGGCCAGCAAGATCGTCCTTTGCCGATCCAGCATCGCCTGGCGAGAAACCTCGAGCAAGACGTAACCGAGTGGCGGTTCCGAGCTGCCTAATTGCACCGGATTTACAATTTCGCCAATCTCCAGCGCATGTTGCAACACGGGCGCGGCAGCCAGAATCGTCGCCTCATTGCGGGCTACCAGACCGGTTGCCTTGTTTGTCCAATGCGACCGCAACGCTGGATCGCCGAACTTGATGATGGGCTGTCCTTGCGCATCGACAATCGCGACAAATTGCACACCCGACTCGCGCGCCAAGGGTCGGCTGAGCAACTCCAACTCAGCCCGGTTGCCGGAAAACAGATGGAACTCACAGACCTTTGCCAACTGGTTGACCCGTTCCAGGGCGCGCTGTTCGAAGGCGCGATCCATTTCCGCATACGCCGAGGCGATGAAATACCAGGACAACCCCGTCGCCACCAATAGCAGCGGCAACAGCGCCAGCATCAAGACGCGCTGGCGAATGCCACGATTGGACATCCAGGGGTTAATCATTCTTCGACTCCAGCTTGCGGCGAATATCGGCCTCATCCGGCAACACCACTCCCAGCGAGCGCGCCACGTGCGGATTGAACGCAAGCGTGTGTTCTTTGGCATGGCGTGGCGAAGGCAATTCGCCCACTTCTTCCAGCCTTGAAGCGAACTGCCCTCCCTGGAAACCGATTTGCGCAGGCGAGGAATAAACGCTGGCCACTGCACCCGCTTTCGTCAGCCCTTGCGAGAAGCCCACCACCGGAATGCGGAATCGATAGGTAGTCAGCAAAACGTTCTGAGCATTGCTTGCATTGATGGCAATCGCATCCGGCACCAGCAACAGCACATCGCTTTCCGCGAGCACGCGGCGCAAGGCAGCCGGTAGCGCCTCGGAGGCTGCGACGGTTTCCACATGCAGACGCAGATTGCGGCGTACCGCCTCCCTGGCCAAAGCCTTCGCAACCGCCTCGTTCTCCGAGGAAACCACCAGGCCGACATTGCGCGCGGCCGGGAAAGCCGCTTCCACCAACGCCAGTGAGCGCTCAGGCGGTTGGTCAATAAAAACTGCGGAGACCTTTTTACGGGAAAGCCCGGCCGGCCATTCCAGCTTGTCGCTGGTCGCGCGCGGAATCATCAGGGCCAGGACTGGCGCTTGGCCGGCATGGTGCGCAGCCACGAATCGCGTCGCTTTGACACCAACCGGCACAATCAGATCACTGCCTCGGGTCAGTGTCTGCACCTGCGTGACGTGAAGATCAGCCTGCACCCAGACCTTGACGTTCTGCCGTGGCCCGATACCGGCGCGAAAGGCATTCACCACTTCCTGATAAGGCGCCGCATCTTCACTCAGGATCAGATGCACGACCTTTTCGTCGCTCGCTGGCGATGCGAATGACCACAGCAGGCCATGCACAAGGCAAAGCAGCCAAATCCAGCGCGGCATGAATCAGCGTCCGCGAGGCCGCTTAGAAATCAAGCTGGAAATGGACATAGGCTCGACTATCGAACACATTTTCCGGCGGGAAGCTGCCATTGAATTCGGTGTAGGAATCGCCCAGGTTCTGCCAAACCAGCGCAATCTGGCCCTCCAGTCCATCGACAGTGAATCGCTTCGCCAAACGTGCATCCAGCCGACTGTAGGAGGGAATGGCACCCAGCCCAATCGCTTCGAAACCGGCAATCCAATATTGCGACAGGGAAAGATTCAGTCCGGCCGGGAAGTCATGCATCCAGTGCAAGCCAGTCATCCTGGGCGGTGAGTATCTTGCTTCGGCCATACTGGAGTCGATCTGCAAATTCGAGTGGTTCAACAGCACGGAATTCCTGTCATCGACTTGCCAACGGGTCTGGATTTCAAATCCCTGCTGCAATGAACCGCCTTTATTGCACCAATCCTTCGCGCCTGAGGGCGTGGTGGAACTGATTGGACACTCGGCAGGCCCGCCAAAAGGTTCATCCAAATGGATGTAGTTTTCAAATCGCTCACGGAAAAGCCGCAAGTCGAACGTCAACCCAGCCTCCGGCCAGACCCCAAGATAGCCAATATCACGGGTCAACATCGATTCCGGTTTGACCGCGCCACTGGAAATAATGAACGGACTTTGAACTAGTTCGCTGCCATCCGGGTTGAACACGGTGATGATGGAATTCGCCAATGCCTCGAACATCACAGGATTGCGATAGGCTTTCGAGATGCCGATGCGGAAACTGTGATTCGGATTCGGTTGCCAATGCAGCGTTGCGCGGGGAGATACACGTTTATCGACCAGTTCGTAGTCCTCCCAGAATGCGCCGATATTGACCAGCCAAGCCGGCTTCGGACGCCACTCGACATGGCCGAATAATCCCCAGGAGTCAGCGTTCAGCTTCTCATCCGTGTTCCAGTAAAGGTAAGAACGCACCGTGTCTCGCCTCAGATAGGCGCCAACCACCGAGCGGGCAGTTTCACCCAATGCCTGGGTGTACTGCCCTTCCATGTGCAAGCGTTGACCAAGCAAATCAGAAAGGTAATAAGAACCAGGCTGGAGCCCGGTGGGCACGACCTCTTCAGTAAACAGGTGATTGAAGTAAAACTTCAAATTCAATGTCTTTTCATTGGAAAGATCATGCTGGTAATCCAATTGCAGATGACCACTTTCCACGTCCTGCGGATGCGGTAAATCAGTTACGCGTTTGACGCTGCCTTCGCCTCGCTGCCCAGTCAGCGCTCCCAGTTGAACACTCAATGACTTGCCGGCAGAGAGCGGAAATTCACCCCGGTAGTTAAAGATACGGCTGGATTCGTCGTCATCCTGATAGGTAAAACCACCGTCTCGACGATCCCCCAAAGTGACCCGATGACTGCCATATTGCGAACGCCCCGCCCAGCGAAACCAGGCTTCCCGGTGATCATGGTCCCCGGCCGCCAGATGAATCATGCGACCCACCACATCATCCGGATGCCGGGTAATGATGTTGATGATGCCGGTAAAGGCATTGGCGCCGAAGCTGGCGGCATTGGGCCCGCGCACCACTTCGATGCGTTCGATATCATCAATCGACAACGGCAGCGTATCCCATCGCACACCGCCTATCGTTGACAGGTAGACGCTGCGGCCATCGACCATGACCTGAATACGCCGCGCGAATTCATCCGCAAGCGTATGTGAAACACTTTGCGCCCAGCCTCGTTTCAGACCGACATGGAAGCCCGGTACAAGACGGAACAGATCAGCGATATTGTGGTAACCCGATGCCTCGATCTGCTTGCGGTCGATCACATTGGTCGAGTTCGGCGCATCCATCAACGGTTGCGATAATCGGCTGGCGGTGAGAACCGTGGGCATCTCGGCGAGAAAATCCGCTTCTGATAAATCGGCAGCCGCGCAGGCTGGGGCAAGTGTCAAGGAATAACCCAAGACGTATGCCATCGCCACAAGCGGCCGACTCAAGCAAACCGCAAGACGCCGAATCACCATGCCGGCACCTCGCCAGCTTCCTTCGTCAAAGACGCAAGATAGGCTTGATGCAGTTCCTGCTCGGCCTGACTCGGGCGTATCACCTTCAGCGAACCCGTTCGGCGCATTGCATTGCCCACCGCCTGAACCGGCTGGCTGATATCGATGCCCAAAGTTTCCTGGCCGCGCGTCATCGCCAGGTAAACCTCGGCCAGCAATTGCGCATCCAGCAACGCGCCATGGAAGGTACGACCGGCATTGTCGACAAAGTAGCGGCGACAGAGTGCGTCGAGGTTGTTTTTCTGTCCCGGATGCAGCTGTTTCGCCAGTTTCAGCGTATCCAGCACGTCGCAATAGCGCTTCATCGGCCCATCATCCTGGCGGGCCAGCTCGGCATTGAGAAAACCGATATCGAATGGCGCGTTATGAATCACCAGCTCCGCATCGCGGACAAAATCGAGAAACTCGGCGGCCACGTCGGAAAAACGGGGTTTGTCGGCGAGAAACTCGCGGCTCAGTCCGTGCACCGACAACGCGCCCGCGTCGATGTCGCGCTCCGGGTTGAGATAAACGTGATACGTCGCGCCGGTAATCCGGCGATTGAGAATTTCCAACGCGCCGATTTCAATCACCCGATGCCCCTGCGCCGGGTCGAGGCCGGTGGTTTCGGTATCCAGAACAATCTGACGACTCATGCCTTCTTTACCCCTTCATTTGCCAGCGCATCGGCGATTTCATTGCCCGGATGCCCGGCGTGACCTTTCACCCAGAACCATTCAACCTGATGCCGCGCCGCCTGTTCACTTAGCGCGCGCCATAAATCCTGATTTTTTACCGCGCCGCCGGCCGCAGTTTTCCAGCCCCGCCGGACCCAGTTCGGCAGCCATTCGGAGATGCCTTTCTGGACATATTGCGAATCGGTATGCACGCGCACCCGGCAGGTCTGATTCAGCGATTTCAAACCCTCGATCACCGCCATCAATTCCATCCGGTTGTTGGTGGTATCGCGGGCACCGCCGCAAAGCCGTTTTTCGACCTCGCCGTAGCGCAACAACACACCCCAGCCGCCAAGGCCGGGATTCCCCTTGCAAGCGCCATCGGTATAGAGGTCGACAACCTTGGCCGGAACTGCATCATTCTGAATGTTCATGTTGGTTCCGCTGAGAAGAGGTTCGGGTTGGCTGTGCCCAGGCCGGCCTCGCCCGCCAGGCCGCATCGCGCTTGGGCAAAAGTATCCGCATGCCATGCACGCGCTTGATCGCATGGATCAGATACACGCCGCCGCCAAAGGCCCACCAGCGATCTCCCGCCGCCTCAAGAAACCCGAAGCGAGCCAGCCATGCCGCCTTATCGGCCGGCGGCGCATAGCAGGCCATGCGACATCCCGCCAATTCAAAGCCCATCAGCGCCAGCCAATCCTTGATCCGGGTCAGGTGAATGAAACGTCCATGCCAGGGGTGGGTATCCTGATCGCGGCAGACGCGTTGCGTGACGAAACGTCGCATTCCCCACAAACTGATCGGATTGAAACCGCTGATCAGCAAGCGCCCTTCCGGGCGCAAGACACGTTCGGCTTCGCGCAGGACTTGATGCGGATGCGACGAAAATTCGAGCACATGCGGCAAGGCCAGCAAATCCAGGCTCTGGCTGGCAATTGGCAACATTTCCGGCACGGCGCGCAATGGTCCGCCATCCAGGCCGGCGCAAAAGCGATGCGGCATGCGGTTGGCGCGCAGGAAATCGGTGTCGCAATCCCCGATCTGCAAGGCATGAAATCCGAACAGATCGCTGCTCACAGCGTCAAACCATTCCAGCTCACGGGCCAGCACATAGCGGCCAAGATCGCTTTCATACCAGCTCAACATGGTTGACGCCCGCAGGCTCCCTCGAATAAATAGCCCATATGAAAAAAGCCAATATGATCAAAATTGAAGCCATCCCGACCTTCCAGGACAACTATGTCTGGGCCATCCACAATGACCAGAACGCGATACTGGTTGATCCCGGTGAAGCGGGGCCGATTCTAACTTGGCTGGCAAATCGGAACATCACCGCCAGCGCGATCCTGGTGACGCATCATCATCGTGACCATGTCGGCGGCATCAGTGATCTGCTGAAGCAGGCGCCGATTCCGGTTTACGGGCCTGCGCGTGGTACGGCAAAAGCCATTCCGGTAACTGAAGGCGAGTTATTGACTTTCGACAGCCTTGGCTTGAATTTCAAAGTCATCGAGACGCCAGGACATACTCTGGATCACGTCTGCTATCTCGCCAGCGAGGTTGCAAGCGAAGTTGCCAATGAGCTTGCCAAAGAGTTTGCCAATGAATCACCCGCAACCGGCCTGCATCTGTTTTGTGGTGACACGCTGTTCTCGTGCGGCTGTGGTCGCCTGTTCGAAGGAACACCAGCGGAAATGCATGCTTCACTCAGCCGCCTGGCGGCGTTGCCGGATCAGACTCAGGTTTACTGCGCGCATGAATACACGCTGGCCAATATCAGCTTTGCGCTTGAGGTCGAACCGAAGAACCCGGATCTGATCGAACGTCACAAGGAAGCGCTGGCTTTACGCAAGCATGGCAAACCCACTTTGCCGGTGTCCATCGGCCGCGAACGCAAAACCAACCCCTTTCTGCGTTGCGATCAGCCAAATGCAATTGAGGCGGCATCGCAACACTACAAAAAACCGCTCAGCCCAGGCGTAGAAACGTTTGCAGCGATTCGGGCATGGAAAGATGAGGAGTGATTCCACGCGCAACCCGAGCCCAATCGGGGCGAGGGTTGAGCCGGGCCCCGGCATGAGTTAGAATTCCCAATCACATCAATATGTTGCGATCTTTTCTTAAGATCCTTGCGAGCCTGATGACCCTATTTTTTCGTACCGTTGCAACCCTGTTAAGCCTTGCCCTGACTGCCACCACGGCAATGGGAGGGGCATTCGCCGCATCCCCTTTTGATGTATCCAACAGTTCGGAAACCAACCTCAAGATCAGTTATTCAATCGCTGCGCTGCCGATCAAACAAGCAGAAGCTGAAAAGGATCTGTGGGTGAGAATTCGCAAAGGTTTCAAGCTGCCGGAATCCGATCCCGGACTGACCCGCTTGCATGAGCAAAGTTTTACCCGCAACAGCACCCATATCGAAAGCATCGCCGAACGCAGCCGGCCATATCTGTTCCATATCGTTGAACAGGTTGAAAAGCGTGGTATGCCGATGGAAATTGCGCTGTTGCCGATGATCGAATCCGCATTCAATCCGCAAGCAAAATCTCCCATGAAAGCTTCCGGCATTTGGCAATTCATGCCCGCCACCGGAAGAGTTTTCGGACTGCAACAGAATGCCTGGTATGACGGGCGGCGGGACATCCTGGAAGCCACCAACGCAGCGCTGGACTACCTGCAGAAGCTGCATGGCATGTTTGGTGACTGGGAACTGGCACTGGCTGCTTATAACTGTGGCGAAGGCTGCGTCGCCAAAGCGCAGATGCGGGCCGCAGGCAAAAGCTACAACGCGATTCGTCTGCCGAAAGAAACCCGCAACTACGTGCCGAAGCTGGTTGCAGTGCGCAATATCATCCTGAATCCCGAGCGCTTCGGCATCAAACTGGCCGCGCTCCCCAACGAGCCCTTTTTCCTGCAACTCAAACTGAAGAATCCGATGGAAGCACGCCAGGCCGCGAGCCTGGCTGAAATGGATCTGGATCAATTTCTCCTGCTCAACCCGGCCTTCCAGCGCCGCGTGATCCACACTGCAACCCAGGATGTCCTGCTGCTGCCGGTCGACCAGATTGAGACCTTTCAATTCAATCTGCACCAGAAAGGCAAACAATATCGCCTGCAGAATTACGCCGCCCAGCGAGGCGAAAGCGCGCAGAGCATCGCAAAAAAGTTTGGCGTCACGCTTAGCTGGCTGAAAGAGAACAACCCGATGAAATTGCAGAATGGCAAATTTGCCCAGGCACAAACCCTGGTCGTGCCATTGCTGAAAACCGCGCAGGCAGCAAGCAAACCAGCAAGTGGAACACCTGTTCTACCGACAGCCATGCGGACCCACACCGTTCGCAAGGGTGAAACCCTGGCGGCGCTGGCCAAACGTTACAACGTCAAGGTCGCGGCAATCCGCCTGTTGAACGAAAACATCGACCTGCTGCTACCGGGTACAACTCTGACCATTCCGGTCGCGAGTTGAATCTGATTTACTCAGCCGGCAACAACGCTTTCTTTCCCGGCGCGGAGTCCAGCAGCAACTGGGTATAAGCGTTTTGTGGCCGAGTCAGCAACGTCTCCGCCATACCTGATTCGACAATCTTGCCGCCACGCATCACTGCCACCCGATGCGCCAGATAACTCACCACCGACAGATTGTGAGTGATGAACAGGTAGGCCAGGCCATGCATTTTCTGCAAATCGGCCAGCAAATTCAGAATTTGCGCCTGCACCGAAACATCCAGGGCACTGGTCGGTTCGTCCAGAATCAGTAATTTCGGTTCCACCGCCAGCGCCCGCGCGATCGCGATACGCTGCCGCTGACCGCCGGAAAACTCGTGTGGATAGCGGCCAACGGCATCTTCCGGCAATCCAACCTGATTCAACAGATCGTTGATGCGTGCCGGACGCGCCGCCACCGACAGGAAAGATTGTGCCGCCATGCCTTCAGCCAGGATTTCGCCGACTTTCATGCGCGGATTCAATGACGAAAACGGATCCTGAAATACGATCTGCATTTCCGAACGCTTGCGCCGCAACGCCTCGCCGCGCAGGTTGGCAAGCGGCTCGCCGAGCAGACTCACCTGCCCCGCCGTCGGCTCGATCAGGCGCAGAATGGCGCGCGCCAACGTGGTCTTGCCGCAACCGGACTCGCCGACCAGCGCCAGTGTTTCGCCCGCCGCAACCTGCAAGCTGACGCCATCCACCGCTTTGACATGGCCAACCGTGCGCTTCAACAAGCCTTTGCGAATCGGGAAATGCACAGCGAGATCACGCACTTCAAGTACGCATTTCGTTAGTCCGGATGCAGTTGCAGGCGGCATCCGGGGAATCGACTCAAGCGTTCCCGGATTCCGCTGCGCTGCATCCGTGCTACCCACATCCCGGCTACACGGTTCCGCCAGATGGCAGCGCGACCAATGCCCCGGTGTCGCTTCATGGAATGACGGTGTTTCAACCCGGCAACGCTCGAACACCGCCGGGCAGCGATCGGCAAAACGGCAGCCGGTAAACGCGCTGTCCGGACCCGGCACGCGACCGGGCAGACTGTCCAGGCGTTCGCCGCGCCGGTCCAGGCGCGGCAGCACGGCGAACAGTTTTTGCGTATACGGATGTTTCGGCGCGGTATACAGAGCAGCGCGGCTGGCCCATTCGACGATCTGGCCGGCATACATCACCGCGACGCGGTCCGCCATGTCGCTCGCCACGTCGAGATCGTGCGTGATCAACAGCAAGCCCATGCCGCGCTGAACTTGCAACGCCTTCAGCAATTTCAGGATTTGCGCCTGCACCGTCACATCCAGCGCAGTAGTCGGCTCATCGGCGATCAGCACTTCCGGCTCGCCAGCCAGCATCATCGCGATCAATGCACGCTGGCGCTGGCCGCCGGAAAGCTGGAACGGATAGGCATCGAGCTTTTCTCGGCCCAGGCCGACCGCTTCCAGCAAGCGAACGGCTTCTTCCGACGCAGCCGCCGCACCGGTCAGGCCGCGATGCGCTACCAGCGCCTCATTGATCTGATCGGACACCGTCATCACTGGATTCAGGCTGCTCTGCGGCTCCTGGAAAATCATCGCCAGACGCCCGCCGCGCACCTCGCCCATGGCGGCTTCGGTGAGTGCAAATACATCTTCATCGTCCAGCCGAACGCTGCCCGAAGCAACGCGGCCACCATCCGGCAACAAGCGCATCAAGGCCAGCGCGGTCATCGATTTGCCGCATCCGGATTCGCCCAGCAGGGCGACGCATTCATTCGCGCCAATCACGAAGCTGACATCATCGACGGGTTTCAGGAGGCGCGCGCCTGCCTGGATTTCGACGCGCAGGTTTTCCACGACAAGCGTGCTCATGCGCGTTCCTTTGACTTCGGATCGAGCGCATCACGCACCTGATCAGCGAACAAATTGGCCGCCAGCACCAGCACGAACATAAACACAAAAGCCGCCGCCAGTTGCCACCACACCACCGGCTCACGCGCCAGTTCCAGGCGGGCGCCGTTGATCATGTTGCCGAAGCTGATCATGCCCGGATCGACGCCAACGCCGACGTAGGACAACACCGCCTCGGCCAGCACCAGACCGGAGAAATCGATCACCACGGTAATCAGCACCAGATGCATCACGTTGGGCAACAGGTGGCGCAGCAGGATGCGCGCATCGGTGACGCCGAACGCCCGTGCCGCCTGGACGAATTCGAGTTCGCGCAATTTCAGCGCCTCGGCGCGCAACAGCCGCGCCAGGCCGGTCCAGCCGGTGACGCCGAGAATCGCGCACAGCGCCAGCAGGCGTACATCGGAACGGGCGGCGGCGGTTTCGAACAGTTCTGCATGCGTCTCGATCTGCACCTGCACCACCAGCACGGCAGCGGCGATCAACAGCACGCCGGGGATCGAATTGAGCGTCGTGTAGAGATACTGGATGGCATCGTCGATGCGTCCGCCGAAATAACCGGCGGCGATACCCAGGGTGAGTGCGAACGGCAGCATGATCAACGTGGTCAGGCTGCCGATCAGCAGGCCGGTGCGGATGGATTTTAACGACAGGTACAACACATCCTGGCCGACCTTGTCGGTACCGAGGACGTGATAGTGCGGCGCCAGCGCGAGCAGCGCGCCGATAGTGAGCAGAATGACCAGCAAGGTGAAATTGCGTCGTGGCGGCCCGGTGGCGGAACAAGCGCCACCCGGCAGCCCGAAGCGCGCGCCGCTGTTTTGGCAACCATTGCGGCAGCCGAACCAGGATCTCCACAACAGCCAGACCACCCAGCCGCCAAGCAGCCCCAGACCGGCGCGTTCGGATACGTCGGCCCAGAAGTCCCGCTCCGGATCGGCCAGATGCGCGCCGCCATGCTGCAGTCTTGGGTAATCGCGGGTTTCCCGGCCATTCGGCCCCAGCACCGTTTCTTTGGCGTAAAGATGCGTCGCGAACGGCGCCGAATAGGTTTTCTCGACGTTTTCGCGCAATGGCTTCAACAAGGCATCCAGCGCGGAAAGCACCTCGCCGCTGTATTGAGCTGGCTGGCTGGCGGGCTGTCCGGCTGGCGTCGGTAGACGTTCGACGTAATGCAGCGAATCGAGCAGGCCGATACCGATATAGACCGACAGAATCAGCGCGGTTGACGAACCCATGCGACTCCGCATGACCTGCCGCCAGGGCGCGCGGAAAGTATCGTTGTTGCGCGCCAGCCAGACCAATAACCCGACGCTTGCCAGCAACAGCAGGATCAGCGCATCGGACCAGAGCAGGACAGGTTTGATCAGCATGCCGTCATTCCAGCCTCACCCGCGGGTCAGCCCAGGTATAGGAAATGTCGGTCAGCATCAGACCGATGATGTAAAGCAGCGAACCCAGGAACACCATCGAGCGGACGATGGCGAAATCCTGCGCCTGGATCGCGTCGATGGTGTAGCTGCCGAGTCCCGGAATGCCGAAGAACGACTCGATGATCAGGCTGCCCATGAACAGGCGTGGGATCACCACGACGACACCGGTCAGGATCGGGATCATCGCGTTGCCGAGCACATGCCTGAACAGCACACGCAGATCGGACAGCCCCTTGGCGCGCGCAGTGCGCACGTAATCCTTGCCGATTTCCTCAAGGAACAAGGCGCGGTAGAAACGGCTGGAATCACCGATGCCGCCGATCAGACTGACCAGCACCGGCATCACCATGAATTTCCAGGCATCCAGGCCGGGCTGGTAGCCGGAAATTGGGAACCAGTGCCACAGCTTGCCCATCAGGTACTGGCCGCCGATGACGTAGAACAGGCCGGAAATCGACATCAGCGCGACGCACAGAATGACGCCGCCGGTATCCAGCGCGGTGCCGCGAAAGAACACCAGCAACAGCGCAAAGCTGACATACGCCAGCAAGCCGACGATGAAGGTCGGCAACGCAATCGCCAGGCTGGGCCACATGCGCTGGCCGATCTCGCGGGCGATGTCGCGTCCGTCGTCCGACGCGCCGAAGTCGAAGACAAACAACTTGAGCGATTTCTCGACGAACAAGGTATCGCTGACCTTTTCCGCCCCTGCCGCCGCAGTGTTGAAGAACAGCGGCTTGTCGTAACCATGTTCGCTTTTCCAGCGCTCGATGGCTTCCGCCGTGACATGTTTGGCGCCAAGGTGGATGCGCGCCATGTCATCCGGCGTGTTGACCATGAAGAACAACGCAAACGTCAGCAGGTTAACGCCGAGCAGAATCGGAATGGCATACAACACGCGGCGCAGCAGATAGTTCAGCATGACCTGAAGTTCAACGTCGATTCATCGGCCGGACATGACCACCAGCAGGCCGATCAACAGCAGCAACACCGCATAGGGAAAAGCTACTGTCGGCCGCAGCGCACTGACGGCATATTCGCGCAGCAGACCGACCACGCCGGCACGCGACGCCAGCCACTCGGAATGCAACTGAAACGCGACTGCTTCGCCGGCTTTAACGCCCTCTTCAATGCGCAGGATGCGCGCACCCAAACGCGTCTGGTAGGTACGGAAAATCCCCTCCTGCAGCCACAGCACCAGCAGCAGCAAGACCATCACCATCTCATGCAACGCCAGCACGAAACCAAGCGCGCACAGCGCAATGGCGAACAGTTTGATCAGCAGTCCACCCTTTTCATACTGCTCGAAACTGTGATGCAGCGCGATCCATTCCTGGCCGAGGGCAGTCGATTCAGACATCGGCATGGTCAGGCGAACCGGGTCTGCAAATACTGGATGATCTGCGCCGACTCATACATCCATTCCGTTTTGCCGTCGGCGCCGGTAATTTTCAGACACGGCACCACCGGTTTACCGCCGCCGGCAACCAGATCGGCACGGTTCTTCGCATCGTTTTGTGCATCGCGCAGATCGATATTCAGCGATAAACGCCGCATTTCTCGCCGCACCTTGACGCAAAACGGACACGTCTTGAACTGGTACAAGGCCAGATCGCGGCATTCCGCATCCACCTTTGCTTGCGCCTCGGGTGCTCGCAGCATGCCTTTCGGCGTGGTGACAAACTCCCAGATCAGGATCAGCGGCGCCAGCAGGATCCGCAACGTTTTGAAAAAGACTTTGAAAACAAACTTCATGGTGAACGGGCTTTGCAAGTGAAACAGGCACCGGACTATGGCGGATGGTCTGAATTCTGGTCAAGGCGGCTGACAAGCCAATTTCGCGCATTAAACTGGCGACCGCATTCAACTCGCTCATGTTTCAGCCTCGCCGCCGCTCAGGAGATCACCGCATGCCCGCCGCCAGCCCCTACTTCACCTATCTCACCGAACTACTGAAAAACATGCTGGAAAAAGGTGCGTCCGACTTGTTCATCACGGTCGGATCGCCGCCGGCGCTGAAAGTCAACGGTGAACTGGTCGTGTTCAACAGCAAACCGATCAGCCGCGAACAGGCTGAAGAAATCCTGCGTTCGGCGATGAATGAAAAGCAGCAAGCCGAATTCCGCGACACGCAGGAATGCAACTTCGCGCTCTCGCTCGATGGCATCGGCCGTTTTCGCATGAACACCTATGTCCAGCGCGGCTCGGTCGGCCTCGTTGCGCGCCACATCAATACCGAAGTGCCCACCCTGCAATCACTCGGCTTGCCGCCGATACTGGGACAGCTGGTGCTGGAAAAACGCGGCCTGATCCTGATGGTCGGCGCCACCGGTTCCGGCAAGTCGACCAGCCTGGCGGCGCTGGTGAACCATCGCAACGAACACGCGCGCGGCCACATCATCACCATCGAAGATCCGATCGAGTTCATGCACCCGCACAAGAAGAGCCTGATCATGCAGCGCGAAGTCGGCGTCGATACCGACAGCTGGTTCGCCGCGCTGAAAAACACGCTGCGGCAGGCGCCGGACGTGATCCTGATCGGCGAAATCCGCGACCGCGAAACCATGGAATACGCCATCACCTTCGCCGAAACCGGCCACCTTTGCCTGGCCACGCTGCATTCCAACAACTCCAACCAGGCGCTTGACCGGATCATCAATTTCTTCAGCATCGACCGCCGGCCGCAACTGCTGATGGATCTCTCGCTCAACCTGCGCGGCATCGTTTCGCAACGCTTGATCCCGAATATCCAGGGCGGCCGCACGCCGGCGATCGAAATCATGCTGAGCAGCCCGCTGGTCTCGGATCTGATCCACAAGGGTGACGTGCACGAGATCAAAGCGATCATGGCCAAGTCGCGCGATCTCGGCATGTGCACCTTCGACCAGGCACTGTTCAGCCTGTGTGCCGACGGCCGCGTGGCGCCGGACACCGCGTTGCGCTTCGCCGATTCGCAAAACGAGTTGCGCCTGATGCTGAAAACACTGGTGCGCCGCCCGGCAAGTAGCGATGACGTGGATGACGATCCCAACGGTCTGTCGATCGTTTGAAAGACCATTTCAAACCACAACATCAGACATGTATCTCGGCATCGACTACGGCACCTCCGGCGCGCGCGCCTGCGTCATCGCGCCCAGCGGCGAAATCGAAGACATGGCGCGCATCGATTTCGGCAACCTGGCCGATTTCGAGATCGCCGCCAGCTGGCGCGATACCCTGTTTTCGCTGATCACACAGATTCCTGTCGGCCTGCGCAAGCGCCTGGCGGCATTGGCCATCGACGGCACTTCCGCCAGCGTATTGGCCTGCGACGAAGCATTCATTCCGGCGCACCCGCCGCTGCTCTACAACGACGCGCGCGCCACCGAACAAGCTGCGTTGATCCGCCAGGTCGTCGGCGGCCAGCATGCCGCCGGCGCGGCCACTTCCGGCCTGGCCAAAGCGCTCTGGCTGAACCGCTATGCCGGTCAGCGCGGATCGATGTCGCGCCGCTATCTGAATCAGGCTGATTGGCTTTCGGGGTTGCTCTCCGGCCAGGCGGTGAGCGACTACCACAACGCGCTGAAGATGGGTGTGGACCTGGAAACCGGTGCCTGGCCGGCGTGGGTGGCCGGTCTGATCGACGTCCACGCATTGCCCAAACTGGTCAAACCCGGCCAGGGCATCGGCCTGATCGATCGGCCGCGCGGGCGCGAACTCGGCATCAACCCGGATTGCCTGATCCGCGCCGGCACCACCGACAGCATCGCTGCCTTCCTCGCCGCCGGTGATGCGGCACACCCCCCTCAACCCGGTGACGCGGTCACCTCACTTGGCAGCACGCTGGTGCTGAAGTTGCTGTCGGAAAAACGCGTCGATGCCGGCGAATACGGCATCTACTCGCACTGGTTCGGCAACCAATGGCTGGCTGGTGGCGCCTCCAACGCCGGTGGCGCGGTGTTGCGGCAACACTTCGATGATGCGGAACTGATCGCGCTGTCGCGCGAAATCAACCCGGAACGCACGAGCGAGCTGGATTACTACCCTTTGCCGGCGAAAGGCGAACGTTTTCCATACCACGATCCCGCGCGCCCGCCCTGCCTGGAACCACGTCCTGAAAGCCGGGCCGAATTCCTGCACGCCATCCTGCAAGGCCTGGCCAAGATCGAAGCGCTCGGCTACGCCAAACTCGCCGAACTCGGCGCCACTCACCTGCGCAGCGTGGTCAGCGCCGGCGGCGGTGCGAAGAACCCCACCTACAGCCGGATTCGCGCGCGGCTGTTGCAGGTGCCGCTCAGCCAGGCCAGCCAGGATGAAGCCTGTTATGGCAGCGCCCGCCTGGCACGCCACGGCCGCACGCTGTTTCCGGGAGAACACGATGCCTGATGGACTCGCCTGCACCCTGCGGATGCCGCTTGCCTGGCATACCGTGCAACTTGATCCGCACGCGCGCCAGAGCCGGATCGTCGAAGCCGCCCTGCTGCTGAACGCGTTGAACCAGATGGAAAGCAGCCATGAACTGGACACCGGCGGCGCGGAGAATCGACGCCTTGACCGGATCGAAGCAAAACTCGATCTGGCCCTTTTTCTGCTCGCGCGCAAGCTGGAAAACGCTGACACCAACAGCGACACCCTGACGCCCTGCGAGGTTGAATTGACCCCCTCCGGCGCGCAATGGCCATATCCGGCCCCCCCCGCCGCCGGCAGCGAGCTGATCGTTGAATTTCAACCTTCCGAAACCCTGCCGCTCAGTCTGAAACTCCCCGCCATTGCGCTGGAACCGCTGTCTGGCTTGGCGCGCGTCAGCTTCTCGGAGCGATCCGAAGCGCTGGATGAAGCGCTCTATCAATTCGTTTTCCGCCGCCATCGGCAAGCCATTCGAGCGCGGACCGGCTAGAAAAACGTTACCCCCTACCCCATCGATTCTCATATACGCCTTAGAAACCGCATGTCCAACCTCGAAGACCGCATCGATCTCCTGGAAAGCCGCCTGGCACGCATCGAGCGGCTACTGATTCAAAAGCATGAACAAGCAGACGGCGGGCAAGACACCCAGCAAAACAGCGTACCCGCTGCCGACACCCCGCCTCCGGCACAACGGGACTACCTGAAATACGCCAGCAACCGCTTCGCCCCACCCGATTTTTCTGTCACCAAAATCCTCGGCTGGACCGGCGCCACCGCGATGGTACTGGCGACGGCCTATCTGATCCGGCTGGCGGTTGATTCGGGTTGGCTGACGCCGGAGCGGCAATTGGCGCTCGCCGTATTGAGCGGCTTTCTGCTGATTGGCGCCGGTTTGCGCTTGCGCAGCGCCGATCGGGAATACGCCAGCCTGTTGCCGGCCGGCGGTTTGGTGGTGTTGTTTTTGTCGGTTTACGGCGCGCATCTGTATTACCACTTCATCGGCGTCGGACTCGCCACCGGCGCGATCATCGCCATCTGTCTGCTCGCGCTCTGGCTGGCGCGGTTATTCG
>JAIFLB010000022.1 GCA_020049245.1 Betaproteobacteria bacterium
GCGTGGTCGCCGGTTTGTCAGTGCTTCGGCGTTTGGGTGGGGCTGGCGGTTGAAGCGGTGCCAGAACCTTGTTCAACTGCTCGTAAAGGGTTCTGATGTCTCGTGACAGCACATGGCTGAAAGTGCGGTAGAGGATTGCACGCTCGGCACTGGAAAAAACGAAGGTCTGGATCGCCTCCTGGAAGCTGCGGCAAAGCAGTTCCGGCGCATAGGGATTGCGCTCACGCTGCAGCGTAATGCCGAGCAGAAAGTGGAAACTCCGTTCGAATTCGGCGAGCGGCAGGGCATTGGCCATTTCGATTTCGTTGATTGCTCCCGACAGATTGAGCCAGTCCTGGAATTCGTCATCGCCAATCAGGGTAAGTCCGCTGTCGGGTATTTCGCTGCTTTCAGCATTCGCTGGGGCGCGCATGCCTTCGATATGTTGATCAACGCTATCGAAAAACAACTTTTCAAGTTCAGCCCTATGCTGGGGTAACAACTGGCTGGTTTCGACATACTTCTGGCGCTCGATGAAACTGGTGAGTTCATAGCTCGCCTGCACCAGCTTCGCGGGCGCCTCGGAAAAGAAATCCTGGAGTGCGGCATTCAGAAAAGTGTGCAGGAGCCGGTTGCATTCCTGGTCCATGGCGATGGCTTGCTCGGCGGCCACGCTTTTGGGCAATGCTGTGGGTATTTCAGGAATCTGTAGGGCTGCCGCTTGCAGGGCATGCAGAGCGCCGCTGGGCATGCGCTCGACATGGAGTCCAAGGCCGTTAGCCGAGATGTGGGCGACGCGGGCTTCGATCAGGAAGCGCTGCTGCGTATCGCCGGCCTGATCAATCTCGACCTGTGCGGCCGCACCGGACATTATTCGCGACAGCAGGGGAGCCAAAGCGTGGGTATCTGCGAAGGCCAGATACAGGCCATTCAGACAGAAATCGCGAACCACGCATGGCAAGGTAATGCCGACAAAACTGAAACGCGCTGCCACCCGGGTCGGATGTCTGGGTTGACGGCGTTGATCGCGACTGCCTGGAGTAGGCATTAATCGGGCCCGATTTGTTCAGATGAGAGAAATCTACTACAGAATGTGCCTTGGAGTAGGCCTGTTCATGCGATGCAAATGCTGGCTTGATCAGGAAAACCCGTGTTGACGAAAGTTTTCATTTTCGACAGTGGTGAATCGTGATCCAAAGGCAGGCGATTTATTTCTCGATTCAGTCTCGCCGGAAATTTCATGCCGCTGGAAACAAATACCCCGCCTGATACCAGAGGTGTAGCAGAGTGAGTATTTCCTGGCTTTGTTCATGTGTGCAATCGCCAGGCTCCAGGTAGCGCTTGTTGGCCAACTTGATCAGCATGCTGGTGAGGTTGGGTGAGGCCTCCAGGCGTTCGCCATTGATGAAGAAGGCATTGTCTTTGAACAGCATCTGGCTGCGTGAATCGAGCGCTACACCGTGTTTCCGGATGGCCTTGGAAAAAGCGTCAAGTGATTTTGGCCGTGCCGGCGGATCGAAATAAACGTGTGCCTTGGGTTCGCTCAGGTAGCGACCAAGAAAATCGGTGATATCGGATTTGTCCCAGCGAGTGGTGGCGCGGATGGTTTGATCGGCCCAATCGAGCATCGCGCTGGGGATTTCGGCGACATGCTTCTGGCGCTTCAGTGCCGGGTCTGAATACATGCCGGGCAATTCCAGCTTGTCTTGCTGATAGGTCAGAAACTGATTGACGATCTCTTCGGCTTTCGGCGCGCGGAAGCCGATCGACCAGGTCATGCAATCGGTCAGCGCGACGCCGTTGTGGGCGAGTTGCGGCGGCAGATACAGCATGTCGCCGGGTTCCAGATCCCACGACTCATCAACGCGGAATTCACTAAGGATGCGCAGTGGCGCGCCTTCGACCACGGTCAGGTCGTCCTGCGCGCTGATTTCCCAGCGGCGGCGGCCCTGACCCTGAATCAGGAAAACGTCGTAGGAGTCGAAATGCGGCCCGACGCCACCACCGGGCGGTGCGAAACTGACCATCAGGTCATCCAGGCGTGCGGCGGGAATGAAGTCGAACCGATGCAGCAGCCAATCGCCTTGCGGCAACAGGTGATTGACGCCGGAAACCAGCAAGCTCCAGTTCTTTTTCGGCAAGGCTGCCAGCTCTTCAGCTTCGAAAGGACCGTATTCAAGGTGGCAGTGGCCGCGCTTGAATTGCACCAGGCGGCCTTCGGAATTGTCCTGGCAGGCCAGTTCGGTCAAGCTGTTGCGATCCAGCCAGTCGCCGAAGTTGGGCAAAGCCTGACGTACCAGGAGGGGTTTCTTGTGCCAATACTCGGCAAGAAATTTTTCTACCGATATGCCGCCAAGCAAGCTTTGCAGGGAATAATCCGCCTCCGTGAAGGACTTGCTGTCTGGCTTCTGGCTGACGGCAGAAGATTTTTCCCTGGACTTTTTTGCGGGGCGTTTCACGGAGTTGTTTACGGGGTTATTCATATAATGCTTTCGATATATCGCGAGGAGTGGAAAACATGCTGAACAATGGCGACCGAGCGCCAAATTTTGAATTACCCGATGCGGATATGTCGATTGCCAAGCTGGCTGATTACCAAGGCAAACCGCTCGTTCTATTCTTTTACCTGCGCGATGATACGCCCGGCTGTACGACTGAAGCGATTGAGTTCAGTGATCTTGAACATGACTTTTCGCGTCTGAATTGCATGGTGGTCGGCGTCTCGCGCGACGATTGCATCCGGCATGGCGCGTTTCGCGATAAACATGGCATCACGGTGCGTTTGTTGGCCGACAAGGACGGAATTGCCTGCCGCGACTATGGTGTCTTGGTGAACCGCGAAGTCGATGGCGTCATGCGTGAAGGCGTCAATCGCACTACTTTTATCATCAATGGCCAGGGCGAGATTGCGCATGTCCTGACTGGCGTGACGCCGAAAGGCCACGCTGCGGAAGTTTTCAAACTTGTTAAGGAGCTTTAATTGCTGATCGGAAAAGATACCGTTGTCGCGCTGACCTATCGCCTTACCACTCTGGATGGCGAAATGCTGGAAGAAGCGCTTGCCGAGTCACCTGCTGTCTATTTGCAGGGCGGCTACGATGGCATTTTCCCGCGCGTCGAAGCGGCGCTGGAAGGCCAGGTTGCGGGCGCGGAGCTTGATCTGGTGCTGGAGCCGGAGGATGCGTTTGGTGAATACGATGCCGAACTGGTTCGGATCGAACCGATCGACGCATTCCCGGAAGAAGTAAAGATCGGCATGCAACTGGAAGGCGCCAGCGAAGATGGCGAACACGTCATGCTTTACACCGTGACCGATGTCGCCGATGGCAAAGTGGTGGTGGATGGCAATCATCCTCTCGCCGGCCAGAGCCTGCGTCTGCAATGCGTGGTGCAGTCGGTGCGCGTGGCCTCGGCGGAAGAAATCGAGCATGGCCATGTGCATGGCCCGCACGGTCATCAGCATTGATCCTGTTGCCTCTTCGGGGGGCGCAACGATGCTCCTGTAGAATGTCTTCCCTTTTTGCTAAGCCGATAACGACATGAAGCTGACTTTTCTCGACTTTGAACAGCCTATCGCCGAACTCGAGGCGAAGATCGAAGAGTTGTCCGAAGTACAGAACGATCCGGCACTGGATATCTCGGAAGAGATCGAGCGGCTACGCAAAAAGAGCGCGGCGCTGACCAAGCAGATCTACGGCAAGCTTAACGCCTGGCAGATTTCGCAGGTCGCGCGCCACCCGCAGAGGCCTTACACGCTGGACTATGTGCAAGGCCTGTTCACCGAGTTCCAGGAATTGCATGGCGATCGGGCATTTGCCGACGACCCGGCAATTGTCGGTGGTCTGGCCCGTTTCCAGGGCGAGCCGGTGATGGTGATTGGGCATCAGAAGGGACGCGATACCAAGGAACGCCAGTACCGCAACTTCGGTATGCCGCGACCCGAGGGCTATCGCAAGGCGCTACGGTTGATGCGTCTGGCGGAGAAATTCCGTATTCCGGTTTTCACCTTCATCGACACGCCGGGCGCCTACCCCGGCATCGATGCGGAAGAACGTGGCCAGTCGGAAGCGATTGCACGCAATTTGTATGTGATGGCGGAGCTGAAGACGCCGATCATCTGTACGGTAATCGGCGAGGGCGGTTCCGGCGGTGCGCTGGCGATCGGTGTCGGCGATGCGTTGATCATGTTGCAATACGCCACTTATTCGGTGATTTCGCCGGAAGGTTGCGCCTCGATTCTGTGGAAGAGCGCCGACAAGGCCTCTTTGGCGGCGGAAGCGTTGAGCATTACCGCGCCCAAGTTGAAAGCACTGGGTCTGATTGACCAGATCATCAACGAACCGCTTGGCGGCGCCCATCGTGAACCGGAAGTGATGATGGAATCACTCCGCAAGGCCTTGTCCGAGACGCTGGTCAATCTGCGTGAACGGCCGCTGAACGCTTTGCTGAATAGCCGCTATGCCCGTTTGATGGGTTACGGCAAATTCAAGGAAGCCCGCGCCTGACGCTGGCGGTTGCCATGGCTTCCGGGTTTGCGTTGACTCCCGGGTTTGCGTCGACTCCCGGCCTTGGCTCAGGTTGGGCAGGCTTGATGCGCCAGCTTGTTGCCTGCCTGAAACGCCATCTCAAGGCAGCCAGTGAGGCGGACGGTGTTGGCGCAAGCCGCCGGCTTTGTGTCGCTTACTCGGGCGGCCTCGATTCCACAGTCTTGCTGCATCTGCTGGCTGCTGCCAGGCAATCGCTGGGTTTCAGTCTCACGGCGGTGCATGTACATCACGGCCTGTCGAATCAGGCGGATGCCTGGGTGCGGCATTGCACGCAGGTTTGTTCTGCCCTCGATGTGCCATTGGCGATTCATCATGTCGCTGTTCAGCCTGCGGGTGAAGGTCTTGAGGCGGCTGCGCGCGCCGCACGCTATCGGGTTTTTTGCCAGCTTGATGCCGATTTTCTGGTCTTGGCGCATCACCGCGATGACCAGGCCGAGACGGTGCTGTTGCAACTGCTCCGGGGTGCCAGTTTGAAAGGACTGGCGGCGATGCCTGAGGCGCGGCCATTGACGGACAAACTCATGCTGCTGCGCCCGTTGCTGGCGGCGACGAGGGCTGAAATTGCGGCAGGCGCGGCGGAGCTGGGTCTGGCCTGGATCGATGATGCCAGCAATGCCGATCTTCGACTGGCGCGCAACGCATTGCGGCAGGATGTGTTTCCCCGCCTGCTCCAGCATTTTCCGCATGCGCCGAAAGCCCTGGCGCAAGCTGCCGCTCAATTCACTGAAGCCGCTTTTTTGCTGGATGCGCTGGCCGATCAGGATGGTCACGCGGCAATCACCCGGAACGGATTGGCTATCCCGGCACTGCAAGCGTTGCCTGAGTCACGTGCGCGCAACCTGCTGCGCCGCTTTCTGGAACGCGCTGGTGTGGAAATCCATGC
>JAIFLB010000138.1 GCA_020049245.1 Betaproteobacteria bacterium
CGTTGCGCTGGTTGGCGCGCGCCAGCGTCAGATCGCGCGCCTGGCCTTCCGGCGCGGCGACGAAGAAGTCGAGAATGTTATGCACACGGTCCTCGATGGCGCGGAAGTTCGGGCAGTCGCGCCGGCACTGGCCGATGTCGAACGGCGTCTGGCCGAAGTTGCGCGCCTGCGGATCAATCTGGCGCAAGTCGGTCAGATGGTTGAGCCAGCACTGTTCTGAGCAGGAACCGATGTTGAAATAGACGCGCTGGATCGCGCCGAGCGCGCCGATGGAATCGCCGCCGCCCTTCAGGATGTGATGCACGGTTTCGGTTTTGACGCTTTTTTCCCAGCATTTGCCGGGTTTTCCGGGTTCGCACCAGCAGCTGGATTCCTTCGCGCCGGTCGGACACGACGCCGCCTTGCGCCAGCGATTGACCTTCTCGCCGGCAAAGGTCGGCCGCTGCGCGGTGTTGATCAGCGCGTTGATGGTGCCGGCGTTGTTGACCTGATCGTTCGGGATGGCCGAGGTGTCGGACGTACCCGGACGCGCATGCGCAAAGATTTGCCACAGCAGATCGTCGCGCGGCATGCCGGAAATCAGCAGTTCGGATACCCGGATGTACTGGTTTCCCACCAGCCCGGACAGGTTTTCCCATTGCGGATGCGCCGGGTCGCGCGGCGGCTTGGCCGGGTCGAAGGCGACATGGCAGGAAGCGCAGGCGGTGCCGATCAGGAACGGCGGCTCGACCGAGGCATCGGCCAGTTTGCGCACCTTGTGGTCGGCGCGAGCGGGGTCGTCGGACAGCTTGCGGCTATAACCGGACCAGGTGCCGAGGCTGCCGTTGACCTGAATCCAGGCGGCAGCGTCGAAGCGCGGATTGGGAAACTTGCGGAAACCAAGTGCGCCGGTGGAAGTGCCAAAGGCCAGGTTGCAACTGTCTTCGCGTCCCTTCTGATGGCCTTCCGGATCGCCTGCCGCCACGTCGCCTTCCTTGAAGTCGCAGGCCGGATCGCGGTAACCCGGCTTGCCGACGAACTGCAACAAGTTCTCGTCGCCGGGACACCAGTCAAAGCCGTAGGTCTCCTCGTAACTCTTTGCCGGACAGCCCTCGGAACCCGGCGTGCAGCAACCCGGATCGTTGATCATGCCCCAGGTCTTGAAGCGGTTGTCGCGCTGGTCGCCGCGCAAGACGCCGTACCAATCGACCAGCGCGGTGACCCGCTGCTGGAAAGTGTAGGTATGGAAGCGGGCGTTGCCGGCGGTGGCCTTGAACCAGATTTCGCGGCCGGCGCGCGCCGAAGGCGACAATCCTTCGGCGGCAGCATGGAAGCCAGCATCGGTGAACGGCGATGCCGGATCGGGCTGCGCAGTAGCGGTGGCAGAGGTGGCTGCGTTGCTGACTGCTGCCTGCGGCGGCAAGGTGGCGCGCGCGCTTTCCGGTTGATGCGTCAGCCAGGCCAGCCCGGCGAGGGTCGCGATGCTGAACAGGCCAAACCAGGTCGATGTCTTCATGCTGCTCTCCTGTCTGCGGGACGGGCCGCCTTGAATCTTGCCCAAGGCACGTGCTGAAAAATGTGGGCGTTATGGCGTTCCTTGCCGGATTCACGCACTGGCATAACCTCACCAGACCATGATCGAGGTTTCAGCGGCCATTTCCGCGTAATACAGACGAATGCCGATCTGGTACTGCCGACCATTGATCAGGCGCATGCTGACGCGCGCGTTCAGATCAGTACCGCTGTCATCGTTGCCTGCAATCTGCACGTTGCCGGCCGGTGTCACCTCGAATAACACCATGACCGTGTCCGAGGTGCCGAAGGTACCGATGCGATAAGTTCGCGTGCGTTTCGGCTTGAAATTGAAGACACGGGTCTGGCCGGCTTTGATCGCCAGTTTCTGCGACAGCCCGACTTCCAGCACCGGAATGGCTTCATTCGGCTTGGTGCCGGGATAGGATTCCACAATCCATGCCTTGTCCGCCGCCGACAAGCCGCCTTTCGGGGTCAAGCCGTTGCGATATGGCGCGGGTGCGATGATCAGGCCCGGACCGAAGCCGTATTCCATCACCGAGTCGGGATCCCATTGCGTGCCTTTCACTTCCGCCGGCGCAATCTTGCGCAGGATGTTCCAGTCGATCTGCTGTTCATCCCAGAAATTGGGCGAACCCGAAAAATAGCTTTTTACCGCAGCGGTATCCCAGGTGATGCCGGAGAAAGGATTCTGGTGCTCGTGCTCCAGACCGATGGCGTGGCCGATTTCATGCAGCGCGGTATCCCGCCCGTATGGCGTGTTGAGCGCCCATCCGAAGTTCATCGTGCGTTCATTCGGATCGCGAATGTTCAGCGTGTCACGGCCGACATAGGACCATGATCCGTCAGCCTGATCGAAGCCGATGCGAATGGTGGCATCCTCCGGCCGGCTTACCGCCTTGAAGCTGATGCCGATGCCGAGCTTGAACCAGGTCGCGAAGGCCGCGCCAACTTCCTTGATATCCGCCGCCTTGCCGCGCCAGGCGGCGGGCACCGCGTCACCCGACTTGTAGCAGTAGTAGGTCAACTGGGTACCGTTCACCCACTTTTTGCCGCCGTTGATAATTGCACGCGCCCGATGCGCATCGACTGCGGGATCGAATTGCCGGGGAAGCTGGATCGGCTGCGAACAGTAGCGCAGGGGGGCGGTTGCATTCTTGTCGTTCGGTTTGTTACCGCTGGCGGCGGGTTTGACTGCTTTCGGTGATTTCGCCATTTCACTCTCCTGATTAACTTGTGCTGTTAGAGGCGAAACCCAGTTCAACAGGTCATACCAGGATCGCCTGATTCACCCCTTCGTGTTTCACCCCTGCGCATTGGGACTTCAAACACCCACAGCAAACAGCATGCCAGTCGTATGTATTCAACAAACCATTAAATTACATATAGTTATCGAGATTTCACAGCCCGGCACTTGGGGCATTCTTGCCCCACCTCATCAGTCACCTATGCCCAAGCGGGTCGAATAAGACCCACACGCGCCGATATCTTTTTGCACTGCCGGAAACCACAATGCAGACCCGACCACAGGAGCCGCCAGCATGAACCACGACGCCATCCTCCCCGCCCCGTTCGGCAGACTCGGCGTACGCATCGACGGTGAAACGCTGATCGGTCTGGAATTCCTGCCGCCCGGCACGAGGTTGCACGCAGCAAGCAATTCATTCATCAAACTTGTCGCCGACCAGCTCGACGCTTACTACGCTGATCCGAAATACCGTTTCAGCCTCGCGCTCACCCCGCAAGGTACGGCGTTCCGCCACAAGGTCTGGCAAGCCCTGGCAATGATTCCCGCCGGCAACACGCTGACCTACGGCGACATCGCGCGCCAACTAGCCAGCGGCCCGCGCGCCGTCGGCCAGGCAGTGGGCGACAACCCGATTCCGATCATCATCCCGTGCCACCGGGTGATTGCCGCCCATAGAACCTTGGCAGACCCCAACGGCCTGGGCGGCTTCATGCACAGCCGCACCGGCTACTCGCAGGACATCAAACGTTGGCTACTCAGGCATGAACACATCATTTGACGCAGAGTTGGATCGCTTCAGTGACGCCCTCTGGCTGGAAGACGGCCTGGCGCCGCGTTCGCTGGAAAGCTACCGGCGCGACCTGACCCAGTTGTTCACCTGGCTGGAGCAGAAAGGCATCGCTCCGTCCCAGGCGCAGCGTGGCGACATCGAAATGTTCCTGGCGCATCGCACGCTCGACGAAAGCATCGCCGCGCGCAGCCTGGCGCGCCAACTTACCGCCATCAAGCGCTATCAGCGCTGGTTGCTGCGCGAGGGACGCCGCGAAGATGACCCGACACTGACAGTCGCCGCGCCGCGTCTGCCCAAGCCGCTGCCCAAAACCCTGTCGGAAAACGATGTCGAAGCCCTGATCAATGCGCCTGACGTCAACACGCCGCATGGCCTGCGTGACCGCGCCATGCTGGAAGCTTTGTATGCCGCCGGCTTCCGGGTATCGGAATTGGTCGGCTTGCCGCTGGCCGCCGTCAGTCTGAGCGATGGCGTCGTCCGCATCATGGGCAAAGGCAGCAAGGAACGCCTGGTCCCGCTGGGCGAAGACGCGCAGGACTGGATCCAGCGCTACGCCCTGGAATCACGCCCAGCCTTGCTGAAAGGCCGTGGCAGCGAAGCGTTGTTCGTCACCGAACGTGGCGGGCCGATGACCCGGCAAATGTTCTGGTACCTGATCAAACGCCACGCCGCCAGCGCCGGCATCAAATCATCCCTGTCGCCGCACACGCTGCGCCATGCCTTTGCCACCCATTTGCTCAACCACGGCGCCGATTTGCGCGTCGTGCAGATGTTGCTCGGCCATGCTGACATCGCCACAACGCAGATATACACCCACGTCGCCAAGGAACGATTGAAGACGCTGCACGCGCGGCACCATCCGCGCGGGTAGTGATGCAAGCCGGGAAACTGTTCGGCGCAGCGGATTGGTTGCCGGCCTTATTCGTCGTGTTCTTCCACACCGAATAGCTGTTTCTTCATCAAATGCAGGCGGTCGCGCAGTTCGGCGGCTTTCTCGAATTCCAGGTTCTTGGCCGCCGTCAGCATGTCTTTTTCCAGACGTTTGATTTCCTTAGTCAGGTCTTTCTCGCTCATCACTTCGTACTTGGCGCGCGACTGGGCGGCTTTCAGTTCCTGATTCGCTGCGTCCGGGTTGTAGACGCCGTCGATGATGTCCTTGATGCGCTTCACCACGCCCTTCGGCGTGATGCCGTTGGCCAGGTTGAAGGCGATCTGCTTGTTGCGGCGGCGTTCGATTTCGTCGATGGCGCGGCGCATCGAATCGGTGATGCGGTCGGCGTAGAGAATCGCGGTGCCGTTCAGGTGGCGGGCGGCGCGGCCCATGGTCTGGATCAGCGAGCGTTCGGAACGCAGGAAACCTTCCTTGTCGGCGTCGAGGATGGCGACCAGCGAGACTTCGGGAATATCCAGGCCTTCGCGCAGCAGGTTGATGCCGATCAGCACGTCGAATACGCCGAGGCGCAGGTCGCGGATGATCTCCACCCGCTCGACTGTTTCGATGTCCGAATGCAGGTAGCGCACCTTGATGCCGTGTTCCTGCAGGTATTCGGTGAGTTGTTCGGACATGCGTTTGGTCAGCGTGGTGACCATCACCCGCTCGCCACGTGCGGTGCGCTGATTGATCGCCGACATCAGATCGTCGACCTGCGTGCCGACCGGACGGATTTCGATCACCGGGTCGATCAGGCCGGTTGGTCGCGCGACCTGTTCCACCACCTGTTGTTCGTGCAGTTTTTCATACGGACCGGGCGTGGCGGAGACGAACACGGTCTGGCGCATCACGGTCTCGAATTCGTCGAAGCGCAATGGCCGGTTGTCCAGTGCGCTGGGCAGGCGGAAGCCGTAATCGACCA
>JAIFLB010000183.1 GCA_020049245.1 Betaproteobacteria bacterium
TGGATGATTGGAATGGCGAAGGCGAGCAGAAAAACCAGGCTGGCAAAGCCGGTTGCCATGACTGCGTTGGCGCCGCCGAGTCGAATCCTGCTTGCGCCGCCGCTGCCGCGCGCCGAGTTGGCGTAGTGGGCGCCGCTACGCGAGAGTTGTTCCAGCATCACCAGCGCCAGCACGAAGAAGATCAGGATGGTGGCCAACTGGCTCGCCGCCGGCAGCGAGAACATCGAGAACCAGGCTTTGTAGATCGCGGTGGTGAAGGTGTTGTAGTTGAACACCGAGACGGTGCCGAAATCGGCCAGGGTTTCCATCAGGGCGAGAGAAAGTCCGGCAATGATCCCTGGTCGCGCAATCGGCAAGGCTACCCGGAAAAAGGCGCGGCGGCGGCTGATGCCAAGCGATTGCGCCGCTTCCAGCAGACGTCGGCCCTGGCCCTGAAACGTGGTGCGGGCGGTCAGGTAAACGTAGGGATACAGCGCCAGTACCATGACCAGTATGACGCCGCCACGCGAACGAATCGGTGGTGTCCAGGTGATATCCCAGCTATCGCGCAACCAGGTGGCCAGGCCACCGGTGAAGTCGAGCAGGCCGATCCAGACGAAGGCGGTGACATAAGCGGGCAGGGCGAGCGGCAACAACAGCGCCCAGGCGAAGAATTTGCGACCGGGAAATTCGCATGCGGCAGTCAGCCAGGCCAGTCCGGTTCCCAGCACGGTGACGCCAATGCCGACGCCGATCACCAGCCAGAGCGTGTTGACCAGCAGTTCCGGTAATACATGCTGCCAGAGGTGATCCCAGATCGCTTGATCCGGGTCAGTGCGACGGTCCAAGGGCCGAGGCGCGTCGCGGCGTGCGAGAAGATGGAAAAGGCGCCCGTTGCGGGCGCCTTTTCGGCGGCGATCATCTGAGTTATCGAATCTGGGATGGCGAAGTCCGCATTCTAATCGGGCTTGTTTAGCGAGGTTTACTTCGCGTGGTTTACTTGTACCCGGCCCGGTCCATCAGCATTACGGCTTTGGCCTGCAAAGCGCCGGCCTGCGCCACGTTGATCAGATTCGATTTGAAGGTACCCCAGGCGGCAACCGCAGCATCCGGTTTGATCTTTGGATTGGCCGGATATTCCATGTTCACATCGGCGTAGAGGTTCTGCGCTTTCTCGGAGGACAACCATTCGAGCAATTTGATCGCGCCCGCCTCATTCTTGGTATGGCGGGTCACGCCGGCACCGGAGACATTGACGTGGACACCGGCAGCCTTGTTCTTCAGGTTCTGATTCGGCCAGAAGATCGCCAGTGGCAGGTTGGGTTTCTTCTCCATCAAACGACCAAAATAGTAGGTGTTGACGATGGTGACATCACACAGGCCGGCGGCGACCGCTTCCATCGCCTTGGTATCGTCCGGGAAGGGATCGGTTGCCAGGTTGGCAACCCAGCCGCGCACGATTTGCTCGGTTTTATCCTCGCCGTGTTCATACATCATCATGCCTACCAGGGACTGGTTGTAGACCTTCTTGGAAGTGCGCAGGCACAGACGATCTTTCCACTTCGGGCTGGCCAGGTCTTCGTAGGTGGTGAGTTCACCTGGCCTGACCTTGTTGCGGTTGTAAACCACGGTACGGGCGCGCACCGAGAGGCCGAACCATTCATTGCCTGGGTCGCGCAGATGCGCGGGAATGCTGGATGCGAGGATTTTCGAGTTGACCGGTTTGAGCAAGTCTTCCTGCGCGGCTTGCCAGAGATTGCCGGCATCGACGGTCATGAAGACATCCGCCGGGGTATTGCGTCCCTCGGCTTTCAGGCGCGCCATCAGCGGGCCTTCCTTGTCGGTAATGAACTTGACCTTGACTCCGGTTTCCTTGGTATAGGCATCAAACAGGGGTTTGATCAGTTGTTCATTTCGCGCCGAATACACAACCACCTCATCGGCTTGCACGGCATAGCCGGAAACCAACAGGGCAACAGCAAGCAATATCGAATTCAACGTCTTCATTTCACAATCTCCAGGAAGGCTTTCAAAAAAGGCCTGGAAATTCTCGCATTAATGAGAACGGTTATCAAAACAATTTTTATAAAAAGTGATTTTTTCCGGCTGAGGCGTTTGAATCGGTCCTGCACGCGCAGACCCATTTATGGGGGGATGAATATGTGTCTGCTTCAAGAGGCATCCGCTATGCCAGCGTGAGCAGGCTACGCCGTGTCCTAAATTTCCAGCCGATATCCGACGCCCGACACGGTGAGCAGGTGTATCGGGCGCGCTGGTTCGGCTTCCAGTTTTCGGCGCAGACCTGCCATGAACACGCGCAGGTAGTGGATGCGATCGACATGTGACGGCCCCCAGACTTCCTTCAGCAGTTGCCGGTGCGTCAGCACTCGGCCGGCGTGGGTAATCAGCACCGTCAACATGCGGTACTCGATCGGCGTCAGATGCACGGCTTCGCCAGCGCGAGTGACTGTGCGATGCGCCAGGTCGATGCGCAGGTCGCCGCACTCGATCAGGGTTTTGCCGCTGTCATCCTTTGGCATCGTCCGCCGCAGCAATGCGCGCAGACGGGCGAGCAGTTCCGGCACGCCGAACGGTTTGGTCAGGTAGTCGTCGGCACCGGCGTCAAGGGCGGCCACTTTCTGGGTTTCTTCGCCGCGCGCGGACAGGATCAGGATGGGCATCGCGGTCCAGGCGCGCAGGTCGCGGATGACATCGAGGCCGTCGCGGTCGGGCAGGCCGAGGTCGAGAATGATCAATTCCGGTTGCCGGGTGGCGGCTTCGATCAGGCCGCGTTCGGCATTTTCGGCCGGCCAGACCTGGAAGCCGGACGCGCCCAGCGCGCTTTGCACGAAGCGGCGGATTTCCTTGTCGTCCTCGATCAGTACGAGGTTGATGGCCGCTTCGCTCATGGTGTTTCCTTCACGACACTTCCCTGATCACCGGTGGATTGCCGATGGGCAAGGTGAACACGAAGCAGGCGCCGCCTCCGGCGCGGTTGCGCGACTCGATTTGACCACCATGCGCGACGACGATGGCGCGCGCGATGGCGAGGCCAAGGCCGACGCCGACGACGTTGCTTTCCTCTTTGCCGCGCGTGAATTTTTCGAAGATGGCCTGTTCCATCCCGTGCGGCAGTCCGGGGCCGTTGTCGCACACCGAAACCTCGACCTGGCTGCCGACGACGCGGGCGGAGATTTCGATGACGCTGCCCGGCGGCGTGTATTTCGCCGCGTTTTCCAGCAGATTGCAGAACACCCGTTCCATCAGCACCGCATCCAGTTCCAGCACCGGGAGATCGCCCGGCAGATCGATGCGCACGCTATGGCCGCCGAGCACCGTCGCGCGCGCTTGCAGCGCAGCTCCAACAGCATCTTCCAACGGTTGCCATTCGCGCTTGAGCGCGACCTTGCCGGCCTGCAGGCGCGCCATGTCGAGCAGGTTGTTGACCTGCGCGCTGGTGCGCATGGCCTGCTCGCGGATTGCACCAGCGAATTCCTGATGCTGCGGTTCCAGCTTTGGTTCGATCAGCATCATTGCGTCGATCAGCCCGACCAGTGCGGTCAGCGGGGTGCGCAGATCATGCGAGATACTCGACAGCAGGCCGTTGCGCAGGCGTTCCGATTCCATGCTGACCAGGGCTTCCTGGGCGACGGTGATGTAATGCACCCGCTCCAGCGCAATGCCGATCAGCGCGGCGAAGGTGTCGAGCAAGCGCTGCTGCTCCGGGGAGAGCAAGCCGCTTTCCTGGCGCGGCGCGATGGCCATCACGCCGCGCACGCGCATGGTGGCCTTCAACGGCACATAGAGATAGCGGCTGGCCGGCAGCGTGTCGGTGCCGCAACCGGCGGATTCGCCGTGATCCAGTGACCATTGCGCAATGCCGAGGTCGAGCACATCGCCGCGCTCTATCGTGACTGGTAGCTTGCCCTTGTCGTCCGGCAACAGCAGGTGGGCATGCACGCCAAAGGTACTGGACACGAAGCGGTCGCCGATTTCCTCGATCTGCTCCAGCACCAGCGCGCTGGACAGTTCGCGCGCCATTTCGTACAGCGCGCGCATGCGCCGTTCACGGCTTTCCGCCACCTTCGCCTGGAAACTCAGGCCGGTGGTCAGATGGGCGATGGACAGCGCGACAACCAGCATCACGACGAAGGTGACCAGATACTGGGCATCGTGCACCGCGAAAGTCAGTTGTGGCGAGACGAAGAAGAAATCGAACGCTGCGACCGACAGGAATGCCGTCAACAGCGCCGGGCCGCGTCCGAGTTTGAGCGCGGCAAACAACACCGCCAGCAGGAACAGCATGACGATGTTGGCCAGTTCGAGGATGTCATGCAGTGGCGTTGCGAACAGGGAGACCGCGACGACGGCGGCAACCGCCAGGCCGTACTGGCGCCAGACGAACTTTCGCGGCGAGCTTTTGGCTGCCGGCATCTGCTCCTGTGCGCCGGGCGCGTTATTGGCCCACCCGCTGCCCAACTCGCTGCCCGCGTTGTTGCCCAACTCGACCAGAATCAGGTCGATATCCGGCGCGATGGCGCCCAGGCGGGTGCTGAAGCGACGCTGCCAGGGGAAACGATAGGCGTGCCAGCCGACCGAGCGGCGGCCGAGCACCATCTTGCCCAGGTTGTGTTCGCGCGCGTAGGTCAGCGCCACCAGCGCGGCATCCTCGCCGGGCAGCGTCGCCGTCTTCGCGCCCAGATCGGCGGCCAGCTTGAGGATCTTCAGCAACCGCGTGCGGCGTGCTTCCGGCAAGCGCAGCAACTCCGGCGTTTCCACATAGATGACGTGCCAGGGCACATCAAACTGCGCCGCCAGCCGCGCGCCGTTGCGCACCAGCTTCTCGCCGCCGGGTTCGGGGCCGATGCAGACCAGCAGCGAGTTCTGCGTCGGCCAGACTGCTGATACCGACTGGTCGCGCCGGTAGGCCTCCACGTCCTCGTCGACCCGGTCGGCGGTGCGGCGCAGCGATAGTTCGCGCAGGGCGAGCAGGTTGCCCTTGCGGAAGAAGTTCTGGATCGCGCGTTCCGCCTGTTGCGGCAGGTAGACCTTGCCTTCCTTCAGCCGCTGCAGCAGTTCGTCCGGCGGCAGATCAACCAGAACCACCTCGTCCGCCATGTCGAACAGGCGGTCCGGCAGCGTCTCCCACACCTTGATGCCGGTGATGCCGCTGACCACATCGTTGAGCGTTTCCAGATGCTGCACGTTGACTGTGGTGTAGACATCGACGCCGGCAGTGATCAATTCCTCCACATCCTGCCAGCGCTTCGGATGGCGCGAACCGGCCGCGTTGGAATGCGCCAGTTCATCGACCAGCAGCAACCCCGGCTTGCGCGCCAGCGCCGCATCGAGATCGAATTCCTTGAGCACGCGGTTTTTGTATTCGATGACCTTCGGCGGCAGGATTTCCAGGCCCTGCAACAGTGCGGCGGTTTCCGATCGACCGTGTGTCTCGACCACGCCGACCACGACATCGACGCCCTGCACTTGCAACTGCCGCGCCGCCACCAGCATGGCGTAGGTCTTGCCCACCCCCGGACTGGCGCCGAAGAAAATTTTCAGCTTGCCGCGCGCGGCGCGAACTTCCTCCGCTTCCAGCTTGGCCAGCAGGGCGTCGGGGTCGGGGCGGGTGGGTGGAGGGATTGTCGCCATATCGAGATTGCCATTCTGTCAGGAATTGGCGGCCAACCGATCCAGCGCCAGATTTAACTGCAGCACATTCACCCGGGGTTCGCCCAGAACGCCGAGCTGGCGTTTCTGCGTTTGGGTGGCGATGAGCTTGGCGACCTCAACCTCGCTCAGGCCGCGCAAGCGAGCGATGCGCGGCGCTTGCCAGTCAGCCGCTGCCGGGCTGATGTGCGGGTCGAGGCCGCTACCGGAGGCGGTGACCAGATCGACCGGAATTGGCGCAGTCTGGCTCGGGTCGGCGGCCTTCAGGGCGGCGATGCGTCCTTTGACCGCTTCTACCAGCGCCGGATTCAGCGGGCCCTGGTTGCTGCCGCTGGAGGCGGCGGCGTTGTAGGGCACCGGGCCGGTGGCGGAGGGGCGGCCCCAGAA
>JAIFLB010000184.1 GCA_020049245.1 Betaproteobacteria bacterium
GATCGGACACGAAACGGCCGATTGCCGGCGCGAACAGCATCATCAAACCCACCGATGCGACCACTGCGGCAATCATCACGCCGACTTCACTGACCATGCCCACTGCGGTGATGATGGAGTCGAGCGAGAAAACCAGATCAATGATGATGATCTGGACAATGATGCCGGCAAAACTCGACGCCACTTTGCTCGACGCCTCACCTTCCTCACCTTCAAGCAGTTGATGCACTTCACCGGTGCTTTTCCAGATCAGGAACAAGCCGCCGGAAAACAGAATCAGGTCGCGCCCGGAAATCTCCTGTCCCAATGCGGTGAAGATCGGTTCCGTCAGGCCGACGATCCAGGACAGCAACAACAACAGGCCAATACGCATGAACATGGCCAGGAACAGGCCAAGCCGGCGGGCGAACTCCTGTTGTTCACGCGGCAGTTTATCGACCAGGATGGAAATGAAAATGATGTTGTCGATGCCGAGCACGAGCTCCAGCGCGGTCAACGTGAAGAAGGCAATCCAGATTTCGGGGGTGAGCAGGAATTCAATCATGGCAAAAAAGCGCGTCGGAAAAGGGGAAACGGTCAACGCGCGGCATTATGCCCGCACCGGCATAGGGCTGCCGAATAACGCTGTTCACCGAATCGGCAACAACGAATCAGCAAGTAGCTCATTCAATCCCGTGCGTGGCAGCAATCCGGCGTAGCTCGGGAATCGCCAGGCCGGCGGCATCGGCATGATGCAGCGCGCGTTTCAGGCGCGATGGCGCGGATCGCCCGGCGCAGCCATGTTGCGGGTCGGCGGCGATGGCCTCCAGCAAGCCGGAGATCAGGCCAGCCCGATCCAACTCCTCGCCGGAAAGCCATGCCTGTACATCGAGCACATCGCCGGCCACCGAGGCCAGCAGCAGGTTGTGGCGGTCACGCAGGGCGCCGACATCGCCGCCGGTATCCAGACCCGCGATATTGGTGGTCAGGATATAGAGGTTCTTGCGCACCAGTTCCCACATCAGGGCGTCGGCATCAGGCAGCGTATGCGCCGGCAACCCGATCGCGGCCAGCGCCGCGACGAGACATTCCGCTTGCGGACCATACGCCGGCGATGACAGCAACGGCTGCGATTCCTTGCCCGGTTTTTTCTCGAACCAGACCGAAATCACCGTCGGTTCTTCAATCTCATGTGCTTGCCAGTCGCGCGGCAGGAGTTCGTTCTGCAACAAGCCGATGCTGCCTTTCCAGGCCGCCGGCAGCGCCGCCAACACCGGATGCAGGTCCGCTTCCGCGACAGCAACCAGGACCAGATCCGGTTTCGGCCAGCGTGCCTCGACGGCGTTGAGATCATCGCCACGATTCACCGGTACGACGACATGGCCGGTTTTCAGCAGTCCGCCGGCAAAAACGCGGCCGAGTTGGCCCAGGCCGATCAGGATGACTACTTTTTGCATGCATTTCTCCAGTTCGTTGTTGAAAAAACCGGCTTCCGACATGGCACAGATTGGAGTGGTAGCTGGATCGGTTGCAAGATCGGTTTCAATATTCCCACTAGAATCGTCGGAAATAACTCATCTGGAGAGATTGATGTCTGTCACTGCCCCCGCCATTTCGTCCTTTCTGCCACCGCAACGCACATTGATGGGCCCCGGTCCGTCCGATGTGCCGCAACGCATCCTCGACGCCATGGCGCGGCCGACCATCGGCCATCTCGATCCGGCCTTCACCGACATGATGGAGCAGACCAAGACGCTGCTGCGTTACGCCTTCCAGACCGCGAACAAACTGACCTTTCCGGTTTCCGGCCCGGGTTCGGTCGGCATGGAAACCTGCTTCGTGAATCTGGTAGAGCCTGGCGACAAGGTCATCGTCTGTGGAAATGGCGTATTCGGCGGCCGCATGCTGGAGAACGTCAAGCGCTGCGGCGGCGTGCCGGTGCTGGTGGAAGATGCCTGGGGCCGGGCGGTGGATGCGGCGAAAGTGGAAGCCGCTTTCGCCAGCCACCCGGATGCCAAAATTCTCGCCTTCGTGCATGCGGAAACCTCCACCGGCGCCCAATCCGACGCCGCCGCGCTGGCCGCCATCGCGCGCAAGCATGGCGCACTGACGATCATGGATTGCGTTACCTCGCTCGGCGGCACGCCGGTGTTGATCGACGATTGGAGCATCGACGCGGCCTATTCCGGTAGCCAGAAGTGCCTGTCGTGTACGCCCGGTCTGTCGCCGGTGACCTTCTCCGAGCGCGCCATCGAAAAGGTTCGCGCGCGCAAGACGCCGGTGCAAAGCTGGTTCATGGACCTGAACCTGGTGCTCGGATACTGGAGCGGCGAAGGCAAACGCACTTATCACCATACGGCGCCGATCAATCCGCTGTACGGCTTGCATGAAGCGCTGGTGATGCTGGCCGAGGAAGGCATCGAAAATGCCTGGGCGCGACACCGTGCGATGCACGAAGAACTCAAGCACGGCCTCGAAGGCATGGGCCTGAGCTTCCTGGTGCCGGCTGAAGAACGCTTGCCGCAACTGAATTCCGTGATCCTGCCGGAAGGCATCGACGATGCAGCCTGCCGCGCCCGCCTGCTGAATGAATTCAATCTGGAGATCGGCGCCGGCCTCGGCGCCCTGGCCGGCAAAATCTGGCGCATCGGTCTGATGGGCGCCTCCGCCAGCCGGAAGAATGTGGCTACCTGCCTGAAAGCGGTGGCGACGGTACTGCCGGCTTGATCAGCGTTCCAGCAAGTCGGCCTTGCCTGGTTTGCCGTTCCAGGCATCGGCATCCGGCGGCGCATCCTTCTTCTCGGTAATGGTCGGCCAGAGGCGCGACAGCTCGGCATTGAGGGCAAGGAACCGTCGCTGATTTTCGGGCAGGTCGTCCTCTGGAAAGATGGCCTCGGCGGGGCATTCCGACACGCAAAGATTGCAGTCGATACATTCTTCCGGATCAATCACCAGGAAGTTCGGGCCTTCATGAAAACAATCCACCGGACAAACTTCAACGCAATCAGTAAATTTGCACTTGATGCAGTTTTCCGCGACAACATAGGTCATAACTTTCCTCACTAATCGTTTTTCGCTAGCATAGCGGCAAGCAACGTACTTCAGCCACCCCAGCGCGCCTTGCTTTCAAATACTCACCCCCATCATCGTCCCCTCCGCACTCCAAACCCTCTGAGGCAAAACCCATGAGTGAACATATCCATTACGTCACCGACGACACCTTCGAGCAGGAAGTTCTTCAATCCCCCATGCCGGTCCTGGTTGATTACTGGGCAGACTGGTGCGGGCCCTGCAAGATGATTTCCCCGATCCTGGATGAAGTTGCCAAGGAATATTCCGGTCGCCTCAAGGTGTGCAAACTGAACATCGATGAAAATCAGGCCACACCCCCCAAATTTGGCATTCGCGGCATCCCGACATTGATGATTTTCAAGAATGGCAATGTCGAAGCTACCAAAGTCGGCGCACTTTCCAAGTCCCAGTTGACTGCTTTCGTTGACAGCAACATCTAACTTCCGTTAGCTTTAGTCCCGCCTGGCGCAATCTTAAGGTTTCGCCCGATTCGTAAGCGCCAAGACGCCAACGATTTCGCCCCCCGTCAGGCCGGACTTCCCCCTCTTTCAGCACTCCCCTCCCAAGGCCGATTCCGGCTAGCCCTCGCGGCCCACTTGCACCCATACACCCTATGCATCTTTCCGAAGTCAAGCAGCACCACGTTAGCAAACTGATCGAAATCGCCGAAGCCAACGGCATCGAGAACGCCAACCGGATGCGCAAGCAAGAGTTGATCTTCGCGCTCCTCAAACAGGCGGCAAAAACCGGCGAGAGCATCTTCGGGGATGGCGTACTCGAAATCCTGCCCGACGGCTTCGGCTTCCTGCGATCGCCGGACACCTCGTATCTGTCGAATCCGGACGACATCTACGTTTCGCCGTCGCAAATTCGCCGTTTCAACCTGCATACCGGCGACACCGTCGAAGGCGAGATTCGCACGCCGAAAGACGGCGAACGCTACTTCGCGCTGACCAAGCTGGACAAGGCCAACGGCGGTCCGGTGGAAGACCTGAAGCACAAGATTCTGTTCGAGAACCTGACACCGCTGTTCCCCAACCAGCCGTACAAGCTGGAACGCGACATCAAGGCGGAAGAAAACATGACCGGCCGGGTGATCGACATCATCTCGCCGATCGGCAAGGGTTCGCGCGGCCTGATCGTGGCGCCGCCGAAGACCGGCAAGACGGTGATGATGCAGCACATCGCGCATGCCATCACCGCCAACCATCCGGAAGCCATCCTGATCGTGCTGCTGATCGATGAACGGCCGGAAGAAGTCACCGAAATGCAGCGCACCGTGAAGGGTGAAGTAGTCGCTTCCACCTTCGACGAACCCGCCGCGCGCCACGTGCAGGTCGCCGAAATGGTGATCGCCAAGGCCAAGCGTCTGGTCGAACACAAGAAGGATGTGGTCATCCTGCTCGACTCCATCACCCGTCTGGCACGCGCCTACAACACCGTGCAGCCGACCTCCGGCAAGGTGCTCACCGGCGGTGTCGACGCCAACGCACTGCAGAAGCCGAAACGCTTCTTTGGTGCCGCGCGCAACATCGAGGAAGGCGGCAGCCTGACCATCATCGCCACCGCGCTGATCGACACCGGCAGCCGTATGGACGACGTGATCTTTGAAGAATTCAAAGGCACCGGCAACATGGAAATCCATCTCGACCGGCGCATGGCCGAGAAACGCGTCTACCCGGCGATCAACGTCAATCGTTCCGGCACGCGCAAGGAAGAACTGCTGATCGAGGCATCGATCCTGCAAAAGATCTGGGTGCTGCGCAAACTGCTCTACCCGATGGATGACATGGAAGCGATGGAATTCCTTTCCGACAAGATTCGCGCCACCAAGACCAACAACGACTTCTTCGAGTCAATGCGACGCGGCTAGTCGACTGTCCGTCAGACGCCATTCATGACGCCGCCCCGGTAACCGGGCGGCGTTTTTGTTTTTGCTCTGCTTCAGTTTTTTCATTCCCGGACCGATTGTGTGTCGGGATCGGGGTTCGGCCTGCCTGATTCACCACCCCATTCCGCGCTTCGCTTTCAATCGAGAGGGCACACCGCAATGCGAAACCCCATAGGCAAGGTTCTGGGATCCCTCGGGATCAGGACCAAGCTGATTATCCTGTTCATTCTGATCAAGGTTTTACCCTTGATCCTTCTCGCTGTCCTGGCCTGGGAAGGCGTACTGCATCTGGGTGGCAGCCTCGCCGAGCGGACGGACACGCTGACCAAAGAAGTCGACAAGACGGTTGAACAGATGGGTCAGACCTTTACCCGGGAAGCGGTGAAAGCGCTGGACGACCGGGCACGGGAAGAACTGGAACGCC
>JAIFLB010000054.1 GCA_020049245.1 Betaproteobacteria bacterium
TTGGTGAGTCTGGAAGGCCTGGCCTGGGGGGCGCGCAAGCAGGCGGAGTTCGAGCTCGTATTGGCCGCCAGAGAACAGATCAGCTCACTTGAGCCAGGTGTTTTTACTGAAGATCGGCAGAGTAAACGGGTTATTTTTGTCGAGGCTGTGTCGCAGGATGGTCGGCATGTCGAAAATGTCTTCGTGCAGTCATACGAACGTGGCCTTGTCGGCGTCACCGTGGCGAGGTCGGGTGAAGTCACACAACTCGAAAATGGAGATACCTTCCTGAAACTGGAAAAGGGCAAGCGGTATGAGGGGATACCCGGGGCGGCGGATTTCCGGATGGCGATGTTCAAATCTTATGCGGTCCGGATTCCGGTGTATGAAGCTCCGCCGCGCAGCATCAAAGTGCGCGCGATGAATTCTGCCGAGCTTTTGCAAAATCCCGATCCAGTCAAAATGGGTGAGTGGGTGTCGCGCCTGGGGTATCCGATTTCAGCCTTGTTGCTTTGCCTGCTCGCGGTGCCGTTGAGCTATGCGAATCCTCGCGCCGGTCGTTCATTGAATGTGGTTTTCACCGTGCTGATCTATGCCGCCTACAGCAATTTCATCGGCTTGTCGGAGGGGTGGGTGGAACGCGCCACGCTGGGTGTGCTTGAGAGTCTGTTGTTGGTGCATGGCGGCATGCTGCTGGCGCTTCTGACGTTGTATTGGCACAGGTTCCGCGGTCCTTGGGCGTCATGAGTATTCTGTTTCGATACATTGTGCGTGAGGTGCTGATCGCCTCTTTCCTCGCCATGCTGGTTTTGGCCGGGCTGTTCAGCTTTTTTGATTTTCTTTCCGAATTGTCGGATGCCCATAGCGCAAGCTACACCCCGCTGGTGGCCAGCCTGTTCGTCGCGATGAATCTGCCAGCCCGTATTTATGAGTTGATGCCGTTAGCCGTATTGATCGGCGGTCTCTTCGCCTGGAGCCGGCTATCCGTTGGCTCTGAGTTCAGCGTTATGCGCAGCGCGGGTTTGTCGACTTCGCGTCTGGTGATCTGGATGCTGTTACTTGGTTTATCGATCGGAGCGGCTACCTTGCTGTTCGGGGAATATGTGACGCCGTATGCCGAACGGACCGCGCAGCAGATGAAAGTGCGCGCGACCAGCGGCATTGTCGCGCAGGAGTTTCCCTCCGGACTATGGGCGAAGGATGGGCGTACTTTCATCAATATCCGCGAATTGCACCCCGACGCCAGTTTGGTGGATGTGCATCTGTATGAGTTCGATGCTGATTTCAATCTGAAGCTGATGCGGCGTGCCAAAAACGCTCAATGGCAGGATGGGCAATGGGTTTTGCGTCAGGTTACGCAGACCACGGTGGATGAGAAAGGCACGCGAAGCGCGACACTTGAAAGTTTGCCTTGGCAATCCGCGGTCAATCCCGATTTGCTTGCCGTGCTGATGGTGGTGCCTGAACGCATGGCTTTGTCCGCTTTGCATGCTTACATTCAGCACCTTGATGAAAATCAGCAGGATTCAGAGCGCTATCGCATCGCTTTCTGGAGCAAATTGACTTTTCCCTTGTCTGCCCTGGTGATGCTGGTGCTGGCGCTGGTGTTTGCTTTCCATCCGCCGCGGCATGGCGGTACTGGCGGCCGCTTGTTGACCGGTATTCTGCTTGGCCTCGGGTTTCTGTTGAGCAATCGTATCTTCGGTCAGATTGCGATGTTGCAGGATTGGCCGGCCGTCGTTCCTGCGCTGTTGCCGATTACGGTATTCGGAATGGCTGCTTTCGTGGCGTTGTGGTGGATCGAACGCCGCTGATCCATCACTCATCCGTCAAATGCGTTCCAGACGGGTGCCGGCGAAGTGGTCTTGCAGGAACTGGCGATCCTGACGCAAAAGCGCGACCCACCAACCAAGAACCAGCAAATTCAGGCAGGCAAGCAGATAGCGCAGCCAGAGTTGCCGTTTTGACAAGGGTTTGCCGCTTGCCGAGACCAGTTTGATGCCCCAGGTTTTCATCGCCAGGGTCTGGCCCTTGCGCCAGAAAAAGGTGAAATAGTGGCCGGCAATAACGAATAGATAAAACCAGAGAACCCACTCGCGCAATACGAGCCCCAGGTCCGGCGGTAGCAGCATCGTGAAAACAACGAATGGCAGCGCGGCAACAAACAGGAGCGCAATCAGCAACATGCATTCGTAAACGTTGCAGACCAGCTGCCGCGGCAGGGAAGGCGGGCAGGTGAGACGCATCAACGCCGCTACTGGCCGCCGCCAGGCTGCGCCGAGTCTGACCCTACCGTTTGCGACCAGAGGCGTTTGATCTGGCCTTGCTCTGACTTGGGCAATTCCTGCAATTTTTTGAAATTGTCTCTTGCCGCATCCCGCTGTGCCGGTGTCATCTGGGTCCAGGGTTTCAGTCTGGTATAGAAAATCTGCTGCTGGGTTGGCGAAAGTTTGGCGAATTCCTTGACCACCTTGAGTAACTTCAGGCGTTGTTCAGCCGGCAGTTGGTCCCAATCGTAGGCGATCGGGGTTAGCGCGGTGCGTTCAGGGATGCTGAGTTGCATCCAGGTCGGCGCGCTATCCGCATGCGTGAATCCGGCATGTGCCAGGAAATACAGGAAAATCAGAACGGGGAACGTGCTTCGAGCCATTTAGAAAAGGTCTTGTCTGCGTATGCGTTGGGCGGAAGGTCGCCGGTCAACAGGAGAATATCTGTTTCAGGCGAGTAGGCAGGTTGTCTGGTTTGCACAAACCAATAGCCGGAAATCAGGATAAACAGCACCAGCAAAACGCTGGCCAAGCTGTGACGCTGGAGTAGCGACAGGATGTGATGCCCATGCGCAAACGAATGTTGGCTGGCAACCGCTTGACGACGCAGCACGCTCAGTTGCTGCAACGTTGCGGCATCCATCTCCCTGACGCCGGAGTTGAGGGCGGTGATCAGGCGGTGTGCGAATTCATCCTCTTTGGTCACAGCGATATTCCTCTGTCTTTCAGTTTGGCAGCGAGTGCATTATTGGCGCGAAAACAGTGAGTTTTTACACTGCCCTCACTGCAGCCCATCGCTTTGGCGGTCTCGGCAACGTCAAGTTCCTCCCAGTAACGCAATAGAAAGGCTTCACGTTGACGTTGCGGTAATTCTGCTAGCGCTTGCTCGATCGCGGCAAGCTGTTGATTGGCAGAAGCCTCTTTTTCCGGGCTTGGCTGGTGCGTCGATTCGGTGTGGGCGGCGAGCGATTCCAGCGTCTCGGTATTTTCGTCATCCTTGTCGCGCATCGGAGAAACCAGGCGTACCCAGAAATCGCGCACTTTGCCGCGTCGAAAATGATCATGGATCGTGTTCTGCAAGATGCGCTGAAATAGTGGCGCAAGTTCTGCCACCGGTTTGTCGTGATAGCGTTCGACCAGTTTCAGCATGGCATTCTGCACAACATCCAGCGCCGAATGATGGTCCTGGATGGTGAACAGTGCTTGCTTGAAGGCGCGACGTTCGACGCCCGCCAGAAATGCATCAATCTCTTGTGAAGAGGCCACGGTGCATGTGTGAGTGGAAGCAGCGCAAATATAACCGTTTAGATGGGATCATGGCCGCGTATGAAGCATTGATTTGCAATCAGGGTGGGATTCCGATAAAGTGCTGCGTTTTCCGGATCGAACCAGTTTTGGAGACAGGCATGTACGCGGTGATCAAGACCGGTGGCAAGCAGTACAAAGTTGCCGCTGGTGAAGTGGAAATCAAGGATGTGCTCATGGTAGCCGATGGCGCCGACATCAAGGTCGGTGCGCCGATGCTTGCTGGCGCTTCCGTGCGTTGCACCGTGCTGTCGCATGGTCGTGGCGAAAAAGTAATGATCTTCAAGATGCGTCGTCGCAAGCACTATCGCAAGACCCAGGGTCATCGTCAGAACTATACGGAAATCCGCATCGACGGCATTTCTGTTGCTTGATAGGGGCAGATCAGCATGGCACACAAGAAAGCAGGCGGCAGTTCACGTAACGGCCGCGACTCAGAATCAAAGCGCCTGGGAGTCAAACGTTACGGCGGTCAGCTCGTCCCCGCCGGTAACATCCTGGTTCGCCAGCGTGGTACTCAGTTCCATCCCGGCCCCAACGTCGGCGTCGGCAAGGATTACACCCTGTTCGCGCTGAAAGACGGTGTGGTTGAATTTGCCGTCAAAGGCCCGCACAAGCGTCGCACGGTCAGCATCATCCCCCTGGAAACTGCTGCCGCGTAATTCTGCAGCGGGTAGGTTGAAACGCCCGCCAGAAAGCCCTATCCATGGATAGGGCTTTTTTGTTTGTTCATCCATTTTGCTTCGCTTCTTCGCATAACCCTGGTTCCCTATGAAATTCATTGACGAAGTCCGTATCGACGTAACCGCCGGCGATGGCGGCAATGGCGCCGTCTCGTTTCGTCGCGAAAAATTCATTCCGAAAGGCGGCCCGGATGGCGGTGACGGCGGCCGTGGCGGCAGCATCTGGGTGGTCGCTGATCGCAACGTCAATACGCTGGTGGAGTACCGCTTTACCCGTCATTTCCGTGCCCGCAACGGTGAGGGCGGGCGTGGCGCCGATTGCTACGGACGTGGTGCGGATGACATCCTGCTGCGCGTGCCGGTCGGCACCGTGGTGCGTGAGGAAGAAACGGGCTTGCTGCTCGCTGACATGTCGCAGGATGGGCAACGCGCCCTGGTTGCCAAAGGCGGTAATGGTGGACTCGGCAATCTGCATTTCAAGACCAGTACCAACCGTGCACCTCGCCAATCGACCCAGGGTGAAGAAGGCGAGGCGAAGCGGCTGCACATGGAGTTGAAGGTGCTGGCCGATGTCGGTCTGCTAGGCATGCCGAATGCCGGAAAGTCCACCTTCATCCGTTCGGTTTCAGCGGCTCGCCCAAAGGTGGCGGATTATCCGTTCACTACGCTGCATCCTAACCTGGGCGTGGTGCGGGTCGATCACGAGCGCAGCTTTGTCGTCGCCGACATTCCAGGCCTGATCGAAGGCGCGGCTGAAGGTGCCGGCCTCGGGCATCAGTTCCTGCGCCACCTGGCACGCACTCGTTTGCTGTTGCATATCGTCGATCTGGCGCCATTTTCACCCGAGGTCGATCCGGTGCGCGAAGCGCATGCCATCGTCGAAGAGTTGCGCAAGTATGACGAAATCGATCAACCGGTCGACCCGCTGGCCGAGAAGCCGCGCTGGTTGCTGCTCAACAAGACCGATCTGATCGACGAATCGGAGCGCGCCGAACGTATTGAACAATTCATTCGCGATTTCGGCTGGACCGGGCCGGTGTTTGCCATCTCCGCGATCAATGGCGAAGGTTGCAAGGAGTTGGTTTACGCGATCATGGATCACGTCGATGCCACCCGAGCCGCCGAGCACCATGAGCCGGTCAAACTGAATCGGCTGGCAGTGGTGGAAGCTACCGATGAAGTGCAGGATGACCTCGATGATGAAGATGACGAGGAGGACGACAAGGCATGAGTGCGTCAGTCATTGCCAGCGCCCGGCGACTGGTCGTGAAAGTGGGCAGTAGTCTGGTCACCAACGATGGTCGAGGTCTCGATCATGCTCGTCTGGCTTTGTGGTCGGAACAGATCGCCAAGCTGACCGCGCTGAACAAGGAAATCGTGCTGGTTTCCAGTGGCGCCATCGCCGAAGGCATCAACCGGCTGGGCTGGGCGAAGCGTCCAAAAGCCTTGAATGAACTGCAGGCCGCCGCTGCCGTTGGCCAGATGGGCCTGATCGAAGCCTATGAACGCAGTTTTCGCGCCCACAAGCTGGCTTCGGCGCAGATTCTGCTGACCCATGCTGACCTGGCTGACCGCGAGCGTTATCTGAATGCGCGCTCCACCTTGCGCACGCTGCTGGCGCTGAAGGTGATTCCGATCATCAACGAGAACGACACGGTCACCACCGATGAGATCAAGGTCGGCGACAACGACACGCTGGGCGCGCTGGTCGCCAACCTGATCGAAGCCGATGCGCTGATCATCCTGACCGACCAGCCTGGCCTGTATACCGCCGATCCGCGCAAACACCCGGATGCCGAGTTCGTGCATGAGGCAATTGCGGGCGATCCGAAGCTGGAGGAAATGGCTGGCGGCGCCGGCTCCAGCGTCGGTACCGGCGGCATGCTGACCAAGATCCTGGCCGCTAAACGCGCCGCCCGCAGTGGCGCGCATACCGTCATCGTCAGCGGTCGCGAACCGGATGTGCTGGCGCGACTCGGCCAGGGTGAAGCGCTGGGCACGCAACTGATCGCCACGCAAGCGCCGATGGCGGCACGGCGGCAATGGTTGGCGGATCATCTGCAAGTGGTCGGCAAACTGGTACTCGATGCCGGCGCGGCGCACGCGTTGAAGGCGCAAGGCAAGAGCTTGTTGCCGATCGGCGTGGTCGAGGTGCGTGGTGACTTCCAGCGCGGCGCCATCGTCGCCTGCCTGGATGAAACAGGCCGCGATATCGCGCGCGGTCTGGTCAATTACAGCGCGGAAGAAGCGCGCCGCGTGATGCGGAAATCAAGCAACGAGATCGAAGCGATTCTGGGCTATGTTGATGAACCGGAATTGATTCACCGGGATAATCTGGCCCTGCTGTAGGTGCGAATTTATTCGCACCTGCGTTTTAGTCCTGCAACGCCTTCGGCAGCGGAAAGTTCACTGTCTCTTCGATGCCTTCCAGCGGGGTGACCGAGCTGGCGCCCATCGATTGCAAACGTTTGATGACACCCTGCACCAGCACATCCGGCGCCGATGCGCCGGCGGTGACGCCGATCCTGTGTTTGCCGCGAAGCCATTCGGGGTGCAGCTCATCGGCGTTATCGACCATGTACGACGCGATGCCGACATTCGCGGCGACTTCACGCAGGCGATTCGAATTGGATGAATTCGGCGAACCGACCACGATCACCAGATCGCATTCGGCGGCCAGTTTCTTTACTGCATCCTGTCGGTTCTGCGTTGCGTAGCAGATGTCGTCCTTCTTCGGGCCGCGAATGCTCGGGAAGCGGGCGCGTAACGCTTCCACCACGCGCGCGGCGTCATCCACCGAGAGCGTGGTCTGGGTGACATAGGCCAGATTGTCAGGGTCGCGGACTTCAAGGCCGGCGACTTCCGACGCGTCATCGACCAGATACATGCCGTCCGGCGACTGGCCCATGGTGCCTTCCACTTCCGGATGGCCCTTGTGGCCGATCATGATGATTTCCTGCCCGGCCTCGCGCATCTTCTTCACTTCGACATGCACTTTGGTCACCAGCGGGCAGGTTGCGTCGAACACATTCAGGCCGCGTTCCTCGGCTTCCCTGCGCACTGAAAGCGGTACCCCGTGAGCGCTGTAGATCAGCGTCGAGCCGATGGGTGCTTCATTCAGGTCTTCGATGAAGATTGCGCCTTTCGCCTTCAGGTTATCGACGACGAATTTGTTGTGCACCACCTCATGCCGGACGTAAATCGGCGCACCGAACTTCTTCAACGCCTGTTCGACAATGGCGATGGCGCGATCGACGCCGGCGCAGAAGCCACGGGGATTGGCGAGCAGGATGGTCTGTTGCATACGATTTATCCGTTCAGGTTTTGCCAGCGTGATCGACGGCAAGAATTTTGACTTCGAATTCCACCGCCAGGCCGGCCAGCGGGTGGTTGAAATCGACCCGCACCATGGCATCGTCGATATTGCGGATGATGCCGTGTAAGGTCTGGCCGTTGGGTAGCGTGAATGCCACGTCATGGCCGGGCACCAGTGCCTGGCCGGCGGTGAAATCGGCGCGCGGCAAGTCATGCACCATACCGGGCTGATGACTGCCGAAGGCGGCACCGGGTTCCAGTTCGAACGTGCGGTGATCGCCGACCTGCAAACCGGTGAGCAGACTTTCCAGACGCGGATCGATGTCGCCGCCGCCAATGTAGAAAGTTTCTGGCTGTTCAGCGAAGGTGTTGACGATTTCTTCGCCATTGCAGGTCAGGCGGTAATGCAGGGTGACCTGGTCGCCGATACTCAGCGTGTTGGTTATGTTCATGCGGTCTCGTCAATTTTTGGGCTGCGCATGCCATCCCAGATCAACATCGCAGCGCCGACGGTGATTGCCGAATCGGCGACATTGAACGCCGGCCAGTGCCAGCCGCCGGCATGCAGGTCGAGGAAATCGATGACATGGCCGTACAGAATGCGGTCGATGACGTTGCCGATGGCGCCGCCGAGGATCAACGCCAGCGCAATGCTGAACAGGCGGCGGCCCTGGGTTTTGCGCAGCAGATACAGGATGACGACAGAGGCGATCGCCGCGACGCCGACAAAAAAGCCGCGTTGCCAACCGGGCTGATCGGCGAACAGGCTGAACGCCGCGCCGGTGTTGTGCACATGCACCAGATTGAAAAATCCAGTGATGACAATCACGTCGACATAGGCAGTCATCCGCTCGATCACTGCCAGCTTGGTGATCTGGTCGAGTACCAGCACCAGCGCGGAGAGCCAGAGCCAGACCAGTGCATTGCGTCCCTGGTCAGGCATGCTGGCGTGCCTCACCTGCACCGTGCAGGTTGCTGACGCAACGGCCACACAGGCCGGGATGTGCGGCGTCGGCATTCATGTCATCGCGGTAATGCCAACAGCGTTCGCACTTTTGATGCGTCGAGGCAGTGGCTTCAACTCGGGTTTCGCCTTCTGCTACTTTGACTTGCGCGGCGGAGGTGATCAGTACGAACTTGAGGTCGTCGCCCAGGCTGGTCAGCAGATCGAAGTCATCACCCGCCGCCAGCAGCGTGACCTCGGCCTGCAACGATGAGCCGACCGAGCCGGCGACGCGCAGTTCTTCGATGCGCTTGGTGGTCAGCGCGCGCAGTTCGCGCAGACGGCTCCAGCGCGCCAGCAGCGCCACTTCGTCAGCTTGTGCCGGCAACGCATGCCAGGCTTCCAGGAAGACGCTGTCCGATTTACCCGACAACACTGGCGCCAGCAACTTGGTCAGCGTCTGCAGGATGTGCCACAGCGTGGTCTGCGCGGCGCGGCGGGCTTTCGAATCGGCGCCGCTGGTGTACAGGCGGTCTTTCAGAACGTCGAGATAGAACGCGCCAAGGTCTTCCGAACAGAAGATCTGCAGTCGTTGCATCGCAGCGTGATAGTTGTAGATCGCGTAGTCGGCCTGCACGGTTGCCTGCATCTGACGGGTCAGCGCCAGTGCGTAACGGTCGATTTCCAGCCAGTCTTCCGGCGCGACCGCGTTCCGGGCGATATCGAAATCGGCGGTATTGGCGAGCAGGAAGCGCAGCGTGTTGCGGATGCGGCGGTAGCCATCGACGGC
>JAIFLB010000032.1 GCA_020049245.1 Betaproteobacteria bacterium
GATTCAATACGTTGCGCGTAGCTTGTCGATGCGAATTGATTCGCACCGAACGCTTTGATGGTGCAGTTGAATCGCACCAATATATTTTTTCAGTGCGAAGAAATTCACACCGACATGGATTTCTACAACAGTTTTCAGGTTGAAATCTGCCGCACTACGCCGGCAGTTTTAGAAAATCCATAGATATCGCAGCAGAAGTTCCGAGTCGTTCTTGAATCCGTTGTCGATTGCGCTGTCGCGGGCAATGCGGGCAATCCATTGGTGCTTTCGGTCATCGCTGGTGAAGGTGGCGCCAAGCATGGCGCGGGGGTTGTCGGCGGCATTATTCTGGTCAACGCTATCGACTGTTGTTTCGCCGCCGGCGTTGAGTTGGCCGCCAAGATGAAACTGCCAATTCTTGTTGGCGCGGTAGCGCAGATAGCCGGTTAACGCATAGCCTGGTTTTTGTTCCAGTTGATGGTTGCCGGCGTATTCGCTGTTGTCGCCATACCAAGCGATTTCCGGCGTCATTTCGACCACCCATGACTTGCCCAGCGGTTCGATCCATCCCAGGCTGAGCGTGGCTTTGTAGCGATTTTCACCAATATTCAGTATTTGATTGCGGTCATAGTCTCCGGTGGGAAAGTTCACGATGCCGGTCATGCCCAGGTAGCGCCCGGTTTCGCGATTGCTCACCAGCCAGGTGGTCACGCCCAGCCGGGTATCGGCCAGGCCGCTGACTTTTGGCCCCAGTTGGCTGGCAAGTGCCGCGGGTTCGACTTTTGCGGCGGCCCACGGCAGTACCGCAACGACAGACAGCGGCTTGCCTGCCAACTCGTAAAAATGTCCGACGCGCAAGGCCACGATCTGCGTTTCCAGGCTGCCGGCCATCTGTTTGGCCTGGTTGGCGTAGGGGCCGGATGAATCGCGGTCATACACATAAACGGCCAGGGTGCTTACCCCTTTGGCCAGCGGAAAGTAATCCGCCGGCATCACATCATTGACTGCGGCCAGTGTATGGGCCGGATTCAACATGGCTAGCCATGCCATGCTTGCCACGCCACGGCAGTTGGCTTTTTGCCTGAAACACTTCATCGGTATTCCTCAAAATGACGACGCTTGGAAATCAAGCGTCAATCTGTATTGAGCGTCATTTTCAGGCAGAGTCGGTAGCCTAGGCCACGAATTGCTTTGATGATGGGTTCTGCCGCGCCGGCTTGCTGCAGCTTTTTGCGCAGTCGTACGATCTGCACTTCCAGTGCTTTTTTGCTGCCCTCGCTGATCGGCTTGTCGGTGAGTTCGATGAGTTGCCAGGTTTCCAGTTGCTGCTCTTTGGCACGGACAAAGGCCGCCAACAACGCGGCTTCGTGGCTGGAAAGGCTGACGTTGGCCTGCGGGCCGTGCAGCATCAGCGTGGTCAGGCTGAGTGTCAACGCTGCCGGCAGCAACACTTCGTCGGGCCGGATGCGCCGGGTGAGCGCGCGCACGGCGGCAATCAGTTCTTCGGATGAGGTCGGCTTGGTCAGGTAAATATCGGCGCCGCCGTCATAACCGGCCATGCGGTCTCGCACCTGGTTGCGCGCGGTGACCATGATGATGCCGATGTCGGGCTGGGCGGCACGAATACGCGTGGCCAGGCTGAGGCCGTCTTCGCCGGGCAGGTTGAGATCAATCACCAGCAGGTCGATCGGGAACAGGCCCGGCTCGTCAGTCAGGGCTTCGGCACTGTCAACCCCGCGCACGTTGTGGCCGCGCTGCGCCAGCGCTTCGACGGTGACGTCGCGCAGCGCGTCGTGGTCTTCGACAACCATGATGTTCAGGGTGTTGGGCATGGCGCTGGGATTGACCGGTTTAGCGAGATTGGCAAGATTAACCAGCAAGTTCTCGCGATGCCTACCAATACCTACAATGTCCTTGCTCTTGTTGATGCACTCAAACCGGCAACCAGAAGTGAAACCGCACCTGCACCGGTTCTGGCACATAGCGCACCAGGTACAAGCCCAGCCTGGAGCCGGTTTTGTTGTGCGCGTGCGGGCTGCGGTAATACTTTTTGAAGACTTTGCCGGGGTTGGGAAAGCCGGCGCCGATTCCAATCTGAAACAGCTATGATGGCTGTATTAACTGCCTAAAAAGGTGCAAAACATGCTCACCATGACATCACTCGCGGCCCAAAACCATTTTGGGACGCTCATAGATGCATCCCAACGGCAACCTGTGACTGTCACCCGCCGTGGCAGGCCAGTGGTGGTTGTACTGTCTTATGAAGACTACCAAGCCGCCACACAGACTATCCCGTTTCATGTGGCAGCACTCATTGCTGAGAGCTATCCGCTGCGCGGTCAAGACGCTGCGGATTCCATGCGTCTACATCTGGCCAAGATGAGCAACCAAGCCGCAAAAGATGGCTTGAGCGAAGCCGATGTCACGCGTTTGCTCAATGAAGAATAAGCCAGCGTACATCGTCATTGACACCAATGTTCTTATCAGCGCCGGGTTACTCCCGGAGTCCAAGACTGCGCAAGCACTGACCCTGGCCGTTGAACATTTTGTGATTGCACAAAACCAGGCCACGTGGCACGAGTTGGAAACGCGGATTGCGCGCCCCAAGTTTGATCGCTATTTCGGCATCGATGGGCGCTTGCGGCACTTGGTCAAGATTGCACAATCCATTCAACGGTTTGACATCCGTTCCAATGTCGCTGTCAGTCGCGACACCACTGACGATATATTTATTGGCCTGGCGTTAGACGCTGGTGCAGACATCATCGTGTCCGGCGATCCGGATTTGAAGGATGTGCATACTTTTATGGGCATCGAGATTCTTTCGCCAGCCCAATTCGTGGCGCGTTTTTCCAAAAAATAGGGCGTCGAGCGGGATTGTTGAGCATGGCGCCGGGATTGACCGGTTCAGCGAGATTAGCAAGATTAACCAGCAAGTTCTCGCGATATCTTCCAATACCTACCATGTCCTTGCTGTTGTCTGATGCACTCAAACCGGTAACCAGAAGTGAAACCGCACCTGCACCGGTTCTGGCACATAGCGCACCCAGCCGCCCAGCCGGTGGGCGATGCTGCGCACCAGGTACAAGCCCAGCCCGGAGCCGGTTTTGTTGTGCGCGTGCGGGCTGCGGTAATATTTTTTGAAGACTTTGCCGGGGTTGGGAAAGCCGGCGCTGCCGGGAAGGTTGCTGATTTCGATCAAGATGCCGGGCTGCTTTTTGTGCGGCTGACGGCTGGCACTGATTCGCACCTGGCTGTCGGGCAGGGAATATTTAAGGGCGTTATCGATCAGATTGCCGAGCGCAATGCGCAGTAACTGGGTGTCGGTCATGAAGTTGGGTATGAAGTCGGGCATGTGGTTGGCCACTGCCGGAGCTTCAATGGCGATGCGCTGCGGCATGGTGCTGGCGATTTGCAGTTCGGCCAGCAGTTCACTCAGGTTGCAGTTTTGTTCGACGGCAACGTATCGGTGCTGCTGCAAGCGATCTACCTGCAAACAGCGCTCGATGATGGCGTCCATGTCCTGCACCGATTGCTGTGCGTGCATCCGGGTGCTGCTGGAAAGCGCTCCGTCCATGCCGATCGACATGCGCAACACCGAAAGCGGCGTTTTCAGTTCGTGGCTGAGCATCGACAAGAAGCGGTCTTGCTCATCGCGGCGCTTGATTTCAATGGTCAACAACACGGCCAGAATCAGCACACTGACAATGACAGTGAGGGTGCCCAACAACAACCAACGCAAACGTTCGATGACGCTGCTGCGCAAATCGGCTTCGGAAAAGCCAGTCACCATCACCAGCGGCAAGGCATCGATTTTTTTGTAGGAAAAGACCCGGCGAATATGGTCTACCGGACTGGTGTTGCTATAAACGCCAGCGGGTGACAGCGCCAACGCCGCCCAAAGCGGCGATTCAACTATGGCCTGCCAGAGATCCGACGGCGGCGTGGGTGAACGAGCACGCAGCTTGTGGTCTAAGGTACCCAGCAACGAGGCGGTGTTTTGCTCGCCAGTGGCCTGATTTTGATAGTAGCGGGCGAAGGATTCTGGATTGACAGTAGCCAAAATCAAGCCGCCAAAACCACCATCAGCCAGGTTGATGCGGCGGGTAACACGAAAATGCAGCTTGCCGGTGACTCGTCCGCCTTCTACTGAACTAATGAAAATCAGATCGGCGGGGGTCGATTGATGGAACAGAAAGTAATCTCGATCGGCCACGCTCAACCTGGCTGCGGCTGGTGTGTGCGAAATGACGATATCGCCGTGTTGGTTGATCAGATAGACGTTGTTGATAGTGAATTTGTCGAACGGCAAGTTGTTAATGAAGCGCTCGGTCTCGGCCACTGATGCCGTGCGCAGGTAAAACCCGCGTACCGCTTGCAACAGGGTGTCCACTTGGGCGATGACCTGCTGGGTATGGTGGACAAATGTGTCATTGGTCTGCTCGGCGGCGCGGGTCAGGCGCGCTTTTTCCCACTCAAACGATTTGGCGAAGATCACGCTGGCTTCGCTGACGATGCCCAACAGCAAAATCAGCACAATGACCCACAGCAGGCTCAGCTTGTGACGAAAATAATCAACCCAACTAAAAGATGCCCGGCTTTGCTCGGCTGCTTCCTTTTGCGGGCCAGTCAGGCGACTGACTTCCATCCAGATTACGTTGGCGGTGGCCAGCGAAACCAGCACGATGTACCAGAACACCGTGATCCAGGTGGTGGGGTTGGCGCCGCGCATATGGGCCGGGGGCGTTTCCGCCAGTAGTGAAACAACGCCTCGCGCGGCCATCCATAGCGTCAAAATGCCAAGCAGACCCGCCAGCGTCCACACCGGAATGCTGCGCTCGGATTGCCGCGCCGTGCGCACCAACAACAGCGTGGTACGACCATGAATGGCAGCCGCCGCAAACGAGAAAACTGCGGAGCGGTAGTAACCATCTGGTTCGATCAACCCCCAGTACCAGAACGGCAATGCGGTCAACGCCACCACTGCCCAGCCAAACCGATCCAGCCAAATCCGGCGTTGCGTGTAAAAAGCGGCAAAACCCGAGTAAAGCACGACGCCAGCCGCGATCAGCAGCATATTGGTGCCGATGACCGTCATCCAGCGCGGCAACGCCGGGCCAAGCCCGCTGACGGTAAAGCCGACCGACAACAGCAAAACAGCCAGCGCAAAGCTGTTGAGCATCCGCGTGCCAGGCTGTAGATAGGCAAACACCATCAGCACCAGGCTCAGGCTGATGCTGAAACCGCCGGCGACGAGGTAAAGGGTGAGCGTGTTGGTGTCCACGGGAGCGATGATGGCACAGGTAATTGGCCGCGCACGCCATG
>JAIFLB010000042.1 GCA_020049245.1 Betaproteobacteria bacterium
TTCGGCGAGCCCTCCGGCCCGCTCACCTTCGGCGATCTCGATGGCCATCCGGTGGTGTTCATGGCGCGTCACGGCTACGGCCACACCATCCCGCCGCATCTGGTGAATTACCGCGCCAACCTGTGGGCGCTGCATGAACAGAAGGTCAGCCATATTGTCTCGGTCGCCACCGTCGGCGGCATCCATCCCGACCTGAAGCCGGGCGACATCTGCGTGCCGGACCAGATCATCGACTATACCCATGGCCGCGAAACCAGCTTCACCGAGTACAACGGCAAGCCGGTGACGCACCTCGACTTCACCTGGCCCTATTGCGAGGAAATGCGCCAGCGCTGCATGCAAGCGCTGCGCCAGGCGGGTGAGGACTTCATGCCGCATGGGGTTTACGGCGCAGTGCAAGGACCGCGTCTGGAAACCAAGGCGGAAATCGAACGCATGGCGCGCGACGGCGCCGACATGGTCGGCATGACCGGCATGCCGGAAGCCTATCTGGCGCGCGAAATTGGCATCTGTTACGCCGCCATCGCGGTGTCGGTCAACTGGGCGGCAGGACGCGGCGACAGCAGCGCTGGCATTTCTTCTGAAAACATCGAAACCATGTTGGCCAGCGTCGTCGGCCGTCTGCGCGAGGTACTGACCAATCTGGCCTGCATGGAATACGGCCAGAGGCATACCAAAGTCACCAATGATTGAGCATGGTGGTGATTTTCGGAGTCGGAATCGTGTTTTATGTCACCTCAGTTTTCCGCTTCCGGCGATAAACTTCGCCACGACTCCTTTCACCCGAAAACGTTAAATTGATTGCCCATGATGAATCGAATGAATACCGTTTTGCTGCTGTTGGCCTTCTCGCTTTGGTCAGGACTGACCGCCATTGCCCAAGCCGAACCGCACCGTGCCACCCATCTCGGCAATCCAGCCACCCGCTTCGCCGACCCGCTGAAAACACCGGATGATCTGCGCCGCACTTTGCTGAAGGAATCCCTCCAGGACGATGTACAGAAGATTCTGCGCATGAGTGGATATCTGGGTGATATGAAGGATTTCAGGCACGCGGTCGCCAACGCACAGATTAGCGAATTAAGCATCCCGGTTGGCACCCTACTGCCCGCCATGTCGACCCGCAAGAAGGGCAAAGTTGATCTCCTGCGTGATGTACTTTGGGCGGGTAAAAAGCCGATCGACGCCTATGAGTTTTCCTTTATCTCAGGCGAAACCCGCTATCGCATCGTCACCCCGAAAGCATGCAGCAATTTCTGGGCCGAAGAGCAACTGCCGCGCCCGCAGGCCGCGCTGACGCTCAGCTGTACAGCCCCCGCCGAATCGGCGCAGCCAAATCTGATCACGCTGTGCAACACGTTGAGCAACAGCGGCGAACTGACCGAACCCCTGGCCATGCTCTCGCTGCCGATGCCTGCCGGTGCGAAAGTGAAATGTGTCAGCGGCGGGGCAAACGTCAGTGACAGCACACAATTGACCTGGACTTATGAAAACTTCGCGCCCGGCGCCAAACGCACCGTCTGCGCGACATTCACTCCCACTCAACCGGGTCAGGTCGTTTTCAGGAGCGCAGCGGCCGGCAAGCAGTCCGAGAGTGTCGAAACCAGATGCGAAACCAGCGTCGTCGCGGCCCCCAACTGACTGCTTTGCAGGAACGTCTGCTTGCGGCGCGATCGTTGAGGCCTCGGCCCGCAAGCGGAGCCTCCTACCCTGAACCGGCCGGCGTCGCCGACAGAATGTGATCCAGCCGCACGACCGCGACTGAGCCTGACTCTTCGCGATAAGTCAGCCACTCTGCCTGCTCACGGGTCGCCACATCGGTCGGCAGAACTGTCAGCGTCAGGGTAGTGCCTGATGCATCCCGTATTTGCAACAACAAGCGCTGGCGCCGCAAGACGGCAAACTCCAGTCGCTCATGTTCGACGCAAGGGATCGGGACGTATTCCGACATAAGCGCGGACATCAGTGGAGGCGTGTTGTGTCCTTCGCCCAGGGCCGCAAGACCTCGCCCGCCGCTGAACCGATACGTCTGGCAAGACGATCCGCCAGGCCTTCCTGTGGCGTGTAATCGATGATGTCTTCAACTTTGATCACATCGCGCGCCACCGTATCAACACTGCCCAATGCATCGGCCAAGCCGAGTTCGATGCTGCGCGCGCCGCTCCAGATCAGGCCGCTGAACATCTCCGGCGTTTCTTTCAGACGATTGCCGCGGCCCTGGCGCACCATCTGAATGAATTGCTGATGGATTTCATCAAGCATCAGCTTGGCATGCATTTGCTGGTCAGCCTGAAGGGGCGAGAAAGGATCGAGAAAGCCTTTGTTCTCGCCCGCAGTCAGCAAACGCCGTTCGACGCCAAGTTTTTTCATGCCCTCGGTAAAGCCAAAGCCATCCATCAACACGCCTATCGACCCAACCAGTGAGGCTTTGTCGACGAATATCTTGTCGCCTGCCGCAGCGATGTAATACCCGCCGGAAGCACAAATATCGTCGACCACGACATACAACGGTGTTTTGCTGTGAATGCCGCGCAAACGCTTGATTTCATCGAACACCTGTCCAGCCTGCACCGGACTGCCGCCCGGGCTGTTGATGCGCAACACCACCGCCTTGGTGTTCTTGTCGTCAAAGGCGGAATTCAGGGCACCAATCAAGGTATCGGCGGAGACGCCGTCATCGCCGCCAATTTCGCCATTCAGATCGATCAAAGCGGTATGCGGCTGGGTGGAAACAAACTCGCCATCAAAATGGCCAAGCAGCATGAAGAACACCAAAAACAACCATGTCACACCAAGTATCTTGAAAAACACCCCCCAGCGTCGGCTGCGGCGTTGTTCATTCAGATGCTCGAGCAACAGACGCTCAAGCACGCTGCGTTCACTCATCGAACCGGCTCCGTTGTTTTTATCCATGTTCTTATCATTGTTGTCGTCAGACATTCAGTTTTCCTCGCAATAAACATTGCCGTCGCGTTCAAACACCGGCCAGGGTTTCAGACCGCGCCGTTCACAGCGACCGCCAAGACAGGCGCCGCTGGCGGGATCATAGAGCGCGCCATGGGTGGCGCAAATCAAATATTGCTGGCTGTAATCAAAGAACTCGCCTGGCTGCCAGTCGAGTTCAACCGGCACATGGCCACAACGATTGAGATAACCATACACACGCCCCCGCCAGCGAACCGCGAAGGCCGGCGCCAGTGGGGTGTACCCATTTTCGGCGACTTCGAATCGCACACCCGGACCACCATCGAGCAGGTCCGAGCTGGCGCAGATCAGCCGTTCTCGCGCAACCATGCGGCGAGTTCAGCAAAGCTATGGCAAACCGCCAGAGGATCATATTCGGCCAGGCTTTCGGGCGGATGCGCACCAAAGCCGGCAGCCAGTGAAGCGACTCCGGCATTGCGCGCCATGGCCAGATCATGGCTGGTATCGCCAATCATCAGCGCGCGTTCGGGTTGAATCATCAACTCATCCAGCAGCTGTTCGATCATCGCCGGATGCGGTTTGGAAAATGTCTCGTCGGCGGTGCGCGAGGCATGGAAAAACGGTGCCAGACCGGAATGTTCGAACGCCCGATCCAGACCACGCCGCGCCTTGCCAGTGGCAACCGCCAGCAGATGGCCACCCACATGCAGTTCTTCAATCAATTCGCGTGCACCGTCAAACAGCGGAATTTCCGCATCCTGAGCCAGGAAATGCCGTCGATAGTGATTCGCCAACTCCGGATGCGCAGCCTCGGGCAAACCGGGAAACAGCATCTCCAGCGCCTCGCGCAGACCGAGGCCGATGACATGACTGGCATCTTCCCGCGACGGCTCCGGCAACCGCATATCGCGGCTGGCGGCCTGGATGCAGGCTGCGATGACCCCGGCCGAATCCATCAGAGTGCCGTCCCAATCAAAGATCAGGAGATCGAAACGGTGTTGTGGTGCTTGCACGATGCGGGAGTCCAAATGAAAAATGCGATAAATGGCCAGAAACTGAAAGCCGGCAGGTGCCTCACTGCCGGCTATGGGCTTCAGCGTCACAAACCTGTGAGGGAAATGCCGAAGCAGGCGAATTGTTGCATACCAGCAATCTGGCCGGCAAAGTGGGTGACTCAGGTACCGCAGTCAACCAGGCGACGCGCAGGCTTCAGCATTTCAGCACGCAAGCGGAGATGTTTGACCCGGCCAGAGAAATCCTTGCAAACCTTGCGATACTTCATCGCCATGGATAAAACGCAGACCGTACACGTTGATGGGAACCCGCTGGCCTGGTTAAAAACCAAGCCATCACTTGCCGCACTTCGCGAAGCCTTTCCAGAAATATGGCAAGAAGTGGAAAGCGAACTGATTGCAGCCCAGGCCGCAGACAATCCAGCCCGCTTGCATGCATTGCTGAATCCCGCGTCCAGCCATGACATCGGCAAGAAACCGAGCCCGCGTGAACAAGCAATCCGCGTTCGATCCGCCATCAAGCAACGGATGACCGCGCTGGCGGTTGAGCGTCACGCGCTGGCTCTGGTGACTGGACAGATCAGCGGCAAAGTCCGTTTCAATCTGTTCAACGGCATGCTCGCGCAACGCCTGCTCTTCAAACGGGGCTTCGAGCGCAAGCCGGTTTCCCTGTTCTGGTTCAAGCTGCTCTGGCCACTGATCTGGCAGAAACACTTTCTGATGCCGCTGGTGGAACGCAAAGGCATCTACTGCTTCTACTCACGCGCATTGATTGATCAACTGGCAACCCTGATCGGTCACAGAAAATGCCTTGAAATTGCCGCCGGCGACGGCACGTTGACTCGCTTTCTGCAAACCCGTGGCGTTGCAATTACCGCAACCGACGACCACAGCTGGCCGGACAGAATCAATTACCCCGACTCGGTTGTTCGCATGGACGCCGAGACGGCTTTGCGAAAGCACGCCCCCCAAGTCGTGATCTGCTCCTGGCCACCCGCACAAAACAGCTTCGAACGTGAAATCTTCCGTACCCCCAGCGTCGAGCTTTACATCGTCATCGCCAGCCAACACCGCTTTGCCAGCGGCAACTGGGCGGATTACGAAGCCCAGAAAGGTTTCAACTTTGAACAAAGCGAAGCACTGAGCCGCCTGGTGCTACCACCTGAATTGGGTTCGATGGTGAGCGTATTCACGCGGAAAACGGGTTGAAAATTCGGGCGACCGATTCCTTCATCCTTGAAACAGCAGTTGAACCCGACCGAGGGCGGGGTGGAGAAGCTGGCTGGCAAGGCGCGACGACGAGTCATGCCGAGGCATGGCGAGAA
>JAIFLB010000087.1 GCA_020049245.1 Betaproteobacteria bacterium
GGCTTCCACTTCCTCAAAGACGAAGGCGTGATGGCGATCATCCTGCCGCATGGCGTGCTCTTCCGGGGCGGTGCCGAGGAACGCATCCGCACCAAGCTGCTCAAGGACGGCCACATCGACACGGTGATTGGTCTGCCCGCCAATCTCTTCTATTCAACTGGCATTCCTGTCTGCATTCTCGTTCTCAAGAAATGCAAGAAGCCCGACGATGTGCTTTTCATCAACGCCGCTGAGCACTTCGAGAAAGGCAAACGCCAGAATCGCCTACGCAAGGGAGAAAATGGCGGGCCGGATGACATCAAGAAGATCATCGAAACCTACCAATTCCGAACGGAAGAGCCCCGCTACTCCCGCCGGGTGGAAATGGCGGAGATCGAGAAGAACGACTTCAACCTGAACATTTCCCGCTACATCAGCACGGCGGTGGGCGAGGAGGAGATCGACCTCGCGGCGACGCATGCGAGCTTGGTGGAAATCGAGGAAGCCATCCGTATGGCCACTGCGAAACACAATGAGTTTCTTAAAGAGCTGGGCAAACCGCTGTTGCCGTCGGCGGACTGAAGTTCGTCGTGGATTTGGAAGCGGCGTTGGGGTGGCGCTGGAGATATTCGCTATTCGCGAATGGCGAATGTCTTGCTGGCGCTGGTTCGGTGATGCCTGATAGCGTATCCGCATGGTCATGCACAGCTACTCGCAGCGGCAGTTGAACCCGTATCGCGGCGTTGTCCGCGTGATTCGGCATGGCGGCGCGGAGGCGGTGACGCAGGATGGCTGGCATTGGGATTGGTCAATGCGCATCGGCACCGCGTTCTGATCAGCGATATCCGCTTTGGTCGCTGGTCGCCGGATCACGGCCTGAAGCGCGGGCCGATCTATCCTTCGGCCGATTTTCGCCGCATGGAGCGGGAGGGCGCCGAGCTGTTCGAGCATCTGCTTGCGGTGCATGCGGCGCCGGTGTTTCCGTTCACCGATATCTACGAACTCTGGCTGCTGGATGCGCATCTGAGGCCGCTGGCCTTGCTGGCGAGCGCGACCGAGGCGGCGGAGATGGATCTGGATCTGCCGCTGATCTGGCGGGTGGGCGATGCGGCGCGGGCGAATTTCCGATCTGCGTCGGTGGCCAACGCGGCCAATGCGGCAAACTCGGTTGATGCGGCGGAGATGCTGGCCAGCCGGGTGCGGCAACTTGCGCTGGCGAAACCTTCCACAAACCAAACTTCAAAACCGGCCGCCATCTGGGTCCGGCGGGAGCCGGATGGCAGCGCCACGCTGATGGCGGCAATTCAGGTCAGCATCGAACAACTGCCAGCCCGTTTGCCGGCTGCGGCGCTGCCGCGATATTTCCTCGCCGAAACTGGCCATGGCGACGATTACGCCCGTCTGGCGCGCGATTACCTGGATTGGCAAGCGCCATGCCTGTTGATGCTGCCGTCACTGCCACGCGACGAGCGTCAGCGACTGGAACGCCTGGCGCGGCGACAGGCCGAGGCGGTGGAAAAACATCACCGGCTATATCCCGAGTGTGTCGATGCCGCCCAGATTCAAGCCGCCCGGGTGGAAGCCATGCTGTGCCGCACGCAACCTGAGCGGGTCGAGGAATATGGTTTTGCTTCGACGTTCTATATCGAACTGGAAGACGAAGGCATCGGCTGAAACGTTGTTTTGAGTGAAATAACCCGTAGGTTGGGCAAAGCGAAGCGTGCCCAACAGCTTGTGTGGGTAAGTTGGGCACGCTTCGCTTTGCCCAACCTACAATTGTTGTTCCGGGTTGCCCGCTGGCGCGCGGATTCAGGCTGGACTGGCTGAATCCGGCGCCCAGGCGACGCGATTGCGGCCACTGTATTTGGCTTTATAGAGCCAGGTGTCGGCCAGGCAGAACAGTTCGGCGACAGGGGCGCATTCTTGCGGGATGCGGGTTGCGCCGCCCAGGCTGATGGTGATCCAGGGTGATGCATCTGAAGTTGGGTGTGGAATTTGTTCGGCTTCGATGTCGGCGCGGGTGTGTTCCGCCAGCAGGTGGGCGCCTTCGCTGTCGATGCCGGGCAGCAGCATGACGAATTCTTCGCCGCCATAGCGGGCGACAAAGTCTCCCGGCCGACGCACCGAGGCCAGCAGGGTGCTGGCGATACGGCGCAGCACTTCATCGCCGGCGGCATGGCCATTGCAGTCGTTGAAGGATTTGAAATGATCGACGTCGACCACGATCAGCGACAACGGTGCGTTGTCGCGCATGCAGCGGCGCCATTCCTGCTCCAGCACTTCATTGAAACGGCGGCGATTCGGAATGCCGGTGAGGCTGTCCAGCATCGCCATCTGTTCCAGCAAACGGCGTTGATGTACGGATTGCAGATGATTGCGAATGCGCACCCGGACGATCGCCGGGGTGAACGGCTTGGAAATGTAATCGACGGCGCCCAGTTCTAGGCCGCGCTCCTCATCGCCGGCGGAATCCAGCGCGGTGATGAAGATGACCGGAATGTTGCGCGTCCTGTCGTCGTTCTTGAGTTCGCGAATCACCGTGTAGCCATCCATTTCCGGCATCAGTACATCGAGCAGGATCAGGTCGGGATTGTGTTCACGCGCGCGGTCGAGGGCTTGCCGGCCATCCTTGGCCAGGATGATGCGGTAATCCTCTTGCAGCAATTCAGTCAGCAGAGCGCGGTTCTGCTTTTCGTCATCCACAATCAGCAGGGTAAACGTCGGATTCAAGCCGACTCTCCTTTCAGGCGGGCACGCATGCGTTCGAGCACAGCCAGGCCAGCGTCATATTCAATGTCTTCGATCAGTTCGCGCAAATGCTGCATCTCGCCCATCCAGTCCGGCCCGGAGAGGCAGGTTGCAAGGTCATTCAGCACCGATTCAACGGCGGCATTATCTTCCTTTAGCAGGGTTTCTATTCGGTTGATTACCACTAGCGCGCGATCAATCTGGAGTGATCTGATGGGGGTGTCGGTCAGATTAGCCTGTGCGGCCTCGGCCAGCGGCGCGAGTGTCTTGACGATCTCGGTCAACGCTGTACGGAAGGGTATCATTTCCGCGTTCGGCGGTTTGCCGGCTGCCAGGCGATGCTCCAGGGTGCGCGCGCGTTGCGAAAGTTCTTCCGCGCCGATGGTGGCCGCCGCCGCCTTAACGGAATGCGCCAGACGCCGCGCCAGTTCATAGTCTTCGGCGGCCACGGCGGTGTTGATGTCATCCGCTGTGGCGCCGAATTCCTGATTGAACTGCGCCAGGATGCGGCGATAAAAGGCCGGCCGCCGCATGTGGTTGGTGAGTCCGCTGACGGTATCAATCCCGGCCAGCGGCGGCAGGCTTTCCTCTTCAACCTGGCTGGGAGCGCTGGCCATGGCTTGCGGCTGGTAATCGCCCGCCGGTATCCATTGCAACAGGACGTCATACAGCGCGGCTGGATCGATCGGCTTGGTCAGATGGTCGTTCATGCCGGCGGCCAGGCTTTCTTCGCGGTCGCCGCTCATCGCATGTGCGGTCATGGCGATGATCGGCAGATCGCGGAAGCGGGCGTCGGTGCGGATTTCCCGGCTGGCGGCAAGGCCATCCAGCACCGGCATCTGGATGTCCATCAGCACCAGCGCATAGTTGCCCTGGCGCACTTTTTCCACTGCTTCACGGCCATTGCCGGCGACATCGACGCGCACTTCGGCGGCGCGCAGGATCTCACGGGCGACTTCGCGGTTCAGCACGACATCATCGACCAGCAGAATCGGCGCGCCGCGAATCGGGGTGAAATCAAATTTCCGGCTTTGTTGCTGATCGCGATAGCGCCGGTGCGCGGCGGCCATGCTGTCGCCGAGCAGCACTTCCAGCAGCGCATCGTGCAGGCTGGATTCGCTGATCGGCTTGACCAGCAGATGCGCCAGACCCGCCGCCGCCATCTTCGGGTTGATCGTGTCATAGCCGCTGGCAGTGATCATCAGGATGGCCGGAGTTTCGCCGAGGTCGCCGGCGGCATGAATGCGGCGGCTGGTTTCAATGCCATCGATGCCCGGCATCAGCCAGTCGAGCAGAACCAGATGATAGGGATCGACATTGGCGGCGGCAGCGCGCAGGAATTGCAGGCTGGCCTCGCCGCTGGCGCAGGTGTCTACCCGCATGCCGAAGTATTCCAGCATCTGGCTGATCACTTCGCGCGCGCTGGCGTTGTCGTCCACCACCAGGACATGGCGGCCCGCCAGATGATGCGAGAGCGGGTCCGCCACCGCCGGGTGCGGGTTGACGCCGAGCAACACGTTGAAACTGAATTCGCTGCCCTGGTTGGGAACGCTGCTGACCTGGATCGTGCCGCCCATCATTTCCACCAGTTGCTTGCAGATCGACAAGCCGAGGCCGGTACCGCCGAAGCGGCGGGTGATGCTGTCGTCAACCTGGGTGAACGGGGTGAACAGGTCGCGCTGGCGTTCCGGCGGGATGCCGATGCCGGTATCGCGGATGTTGAACTGCAGGCTGGTCTGGCCAAACACTTCGCGCCCGCTGATCTTCACCACCACCTCACCTGTTTCAGTGAACTTGATCGCGTTGTTGATCAGATTGACCAGAATCTGGGCCAGCCGCAGGGGATCGCCGACGCACCAGCGGGTGACATCCGGTTCAATCTGGAACAGCAGTTCAAGGCCTTTCTCCTGCGCCTTGTAGGCGACGACGCCACAGCTTGCCGGCTTCGATGCGCGAGTAGTCGAGCACATCGTTGATCACCCCGAGCAAGGCATCGGATGACGCCAGCACTTTGTCCTGATAGTCACGTTGTTGCGCATCCAGCCGGGTTTTCATCAGCAGCCGGCCGAGGCCGACGATGGCGTTCATCGGCGTGCGGATTTCATGGCTCATGCGCGCCAGGAAGTTGGACTTGGCGCGATTCGCCTGCTGTGCCTGCTGGATTGCCTGGTTCAGCGCCTGGGTACGTTGCAGGACCAGCATCTCAAGATTGTCACGGTAATCCGCGAGTTCCCGATCCCGCGTCTGGACGGCTTCGATGAATTGATTGAAACCGCGCGCCAGACCGGCGATTTCATCGTTGCCATGCACCGCCGCGCGTTCCGCCAGCGTCATGTCCGCCGCCATGCGTTGCATCAGGCCGTTGAGTTCTTCCACTGGCGCCGACAAACGCCGCACCACGCCGCGTGACAGCCAGAGCGAAAGGCTGAGCGCGAGCAGGGCGGCGATCGCGGTTTCCATGGCGGTACGGGCAAACGCCTGCCGCAACGGGGCGAGCGAGGCGACGAGTTCGATCGTCGCTTGAATGGTGTTGCCTTCCTTGACCGGCGCCCAGACGATCAGCATGTCTGAAGTGAAGAAATGGCCGCTGGTCTTGCCCGCACTCAATGGGCTCGGTATCTCCGCTTCAGCCGGGTGACGGTCGTAGCGGGCGAAGATGCGGCCATCCTTCAAGCGCATGCGGGCGTGCTGGATGACCGGATTGTTTTTTACCGCCGCGAGCAGGCGATTCGCCTCGTCGGCATCTCTGAACGCGATGGCGGCTTCGCTGTTGGTCGCGATCAATTGCGCCTGGGCGGCCATCGATTCAGCCCACTCGAAGCGCAGCAAGCGCTGCTGCTGATAGGAAACCAGCAGAAATACCAGCACGGTGGCAAAGATCAGCGACAGCGTGCTGAGCAGCACCATTTTGCCGCTCAGGGTGTCGAGCAGGCGGCGCATGGGCCGCAGCGGTTTCATTGGATTGACCTCATCGATTTGGCCTCATGGCTCGACGATCCGGGCCAGACGCAGCAACTGAGCATTGAATTCGATGCCCTGTTTTAGCGCCGCCTTGCGATTGATCAGGATAAGGATGCCGGAACCATCGCTGCGCAGACTGAATTCGACGATGCCGCCAGCCTGGGCAAAGCCTTCGATATCGGAGACCGTGACCATGCGGCGGCCCTGGATGCGATTCAACAGCGTCTCGACGTTGTCGGCTTCCGACCTGCCGATGAACAAAAACTCGCACTCGCTGCTATCCGCGTTGCCGGCCAGCATACGCAAATCGACGCGGCGACCATCGGCCAGCGTCCTGGGCAACCTCTCCACCGCATTGCCGAGCGGCGAATCGCCGAGGGTGCAGATGTTGATCGGTTTGCGCTTGTCACTGGAACCGGCAACAGCATTTGCGCTGGCGCCGGCATTGCCATTGGCATAGACGAACAGCGGCAGTTTGTAGAACAGCACCGCCTTCAGCGCCTGTTCCGAAACAGCCGGGGATTGCGCTTTGGCGGGCATCGCGGCGAGCATCAGCAGCGCCAGCAACATCACCCTGATGAGTGACATCACGTCCTGGCGAGCGACTGCGGCCGCGATCAGAACGGAAACTCCAACGAGAGCGTCCAGCTGCGCGGTTGCTGCGGCATGTCGATAAAACTGCCGGCACCGGCCGCGACGTCATAGCGTTTGTCGAACAGGTTTTTAATGTCGAGCCAGGCGGTCGCTTTGCGGTTGATCAGCTTGTGCCAGCCGAGGTACAGGTCGGTGACGACGTAGCCCTGGGTCATCATCCGATTCGGCGCGGTCAGGCGAACGTCGTTGCTGGTATCGCCGATCCAGAATACGCGTGGTGTGATGCTGAAACGGTCGAGATAGCGAAACGTGGTGCCCAGCTTGAGCTTGTGTGTTGCCGCGAACGGAATGTCGTATTCAGTGCCATTGGCGCTGGTGATAGTGCCCTTGATCCAGCTGACGCTGCTCCAGAGATCACCCGACCAGCCCTGTCCAAGTTGAAAGCGATACTGCGCCATCAGATCCAGACCGGTGTGCTCCTCCTTGCCGGCGTTGATCTTCATGCGCGGGCCGATCAGCGTGGCGCCTGGAATGCTGGTGGTGTCATTCGGCATGCTGGGGCCGGTGATGATCAGATTCTCGATCCGACTATGGTAGGCGTTGGCGACCAGATTCAGTTCCGGACGCAAGCGCCAGTCCCAGGTCAGACTGAGCGTTTTGGCTTCTTCTGGCTCCAGGTCGAAGTTGGGCAGGCGAAACCCATTGTTGCTTTGATAGCCTCCAACTATCGGAGTAAATGACCCGAACGAGCCCAGGCTTTCTTCCGGCGAGGGTGCGCGGAAGGCTTCGCCATAAAGCAACTTGAAATAGTGCTTCTGCAAGGGATGCCACACCGCGCCGAGTCGAGCATTGGTGCTGTTGCCATATTCCGATTGCCGATCATGGCGAATGCCGGCCATGGTGGAGAACTGCTCGCTCCATTCCGATTGCAACTGGGTGTAGAAGGAATAGTTGTGAAAATCGGCGTCGTTGATGTTGATTGGCAACGTGTTGCTGGTGTTTGGATAGAACAGATTCTGTACCGCCGGGTCGAGATCGGTGTTGTATGGGCTGGGCAGGCTGCTGGCCTCAATGGCGAAGTAATCCTGGAAACCGAGTCCGACCAGCAAGCGATGACGATCATCGATTTTCCAGTTCAGGTTCTGTTCGATATTCAGTCGTTCGCCGTGGACATAGGAATAGCCGGGGACAAAACCGCTGAAAACATTCACGTAATTGGATTCCGGATCGATTTCCTGTTGCGAGTAATCCAGCACGAGTTCACCCGATAAACGGGGTGTCAGTTGAAAGCGGTACTTGCCGTAAATCGTATCGGTCGTGGTGTCCCAGAAAGCGTCTTCCCGATAAAACGCGGTGGCAGAGGTGTCCCCCGTACTGGTCAGGCTGCGGAAATGATTGCGGTAATAGCCGAAGGTCAGGTCATCGCCGACATCCAGGCGGGCAAACAGGCTATGGCTTTTGATGCCGCCAACGTAGTCCTCCCGGTCAGCGGCAAGAATGCCGCCAGCATCGACCTTGGGAAAATCAGCCGGGTAATACTTGTCCAGCGGCGCGCGATCGGATTTTTGACTATGGCCGCCCATGCTCAACGCCAATTTGCTGTCGTTCTTGATGCTGGCGATGAATGAAGCTTCGCGGCTGCCGAAATTGCCGCCGCTTAGCGTGATCGAGGCGCCCGGCGCATCGGCGGCCTGGTCGGTGATGATGTTGATGACGCCGGCGACGGCATCGGCGCCATACAGCGCGGCGGCGGGGCCATAGAGAATTTCGACTTGTTTGGCTGGGTAAAGCGAGAAATTTTCGGCGATTGGAAAGGTGCCGCCGGCCGGGTGGCCGACGCGGACGCCGTCGAGCATGACCAGAATCTTGTTGCTGCCGCCATAGCCCTGGAGGGCGAAATTGTTGTAGGCAGAAGACTTGGTGCCGCGCATGAAATCGACACCCGGCAAGTCTTCCATCAGATCGGCCAGGTTGCGGTAGCGGCGTTCACGAATCTGCTCGCGGGTGATCACCATGATGTGCGCCGGCGATTGGCTGCGCGTTTCTGATTGCCGCGAGGCGGTGATCACCGGCGTGTTGATCAGGTCTTCCAGCGACAGACCGAGCAGTTGCGAGATATCGGTGTCATCCGCTGCCCAGCTGGGCACGCAAAACGCCAGCGCGGCTAGGCTGAGGCAGAGCGGTTGCAGTCGGCTGCGCATGGCTCGTCCGGGAAAGGGGTTTATTCCCGCTGCTACCCCTTATTCCTGTTTATTCCTTGACCAACTGAGTCATGCCACCCATGTATGGGCGCAGGATGTCCGGAATGGTGACGCTGCCATCCGGGTTCTGATAGTTCTCCAGAATGGCGACCAGCGTGCGACCGACCGCGAGGCCGGAGCCGTTCAGGGTGTGGATCAGTTCCGGCTTGAGCGCTTTGCCGTCTTTCACATCGCGGAAGCGGGCTTGCATGCGGCGCGCCTGAAAAGCTTCGAAGTTGGAGCAGGAGGAGATTTCGCGATAGGTTTTTTGCGCCGGCAGCCAGACTTCCAGGTCGTAGGTTTTCGCCGACGAAAAACCGATGTCGCCGCTGCAAAGCGCAACAACGCGATAAGGCAGGTCAAGCTTCTGCAGGATCGCCTCGGCATGGCCAGTGAGTTCTTCCAGCGCGTCGTAAGAGTCTTCCGGGCGCACGAATTGCACCATCTCGACCTTGTCGAACTGGTGCTGGCGGATCATGCCGCGCGTGTCGCGTCCGTAGGAGCCGGCTTCGGAACGGAAGCAGGGGGTATGCGCGACCAGTTTGATCGGCAGGTTTTCCACCGGAATGATTTCGTCGCGCACGATGTTGGTGACCGGCACTTCGGCGGTTGGAATCAGATACATGCCGTTGCTGAGCTTGAACAGGTCTTCCTCGAACTTGGGCAGCTGGCCGGTGCCGCGCATCGAGTCGGCATTGACCAGATAGGGTACGTAAACCTCTTCGTAGCCATGTTCCTGGGTGTGCGTGTCGAGCATGAACTGGGTCAGCGCGCGGTGCATGCGCGCCAGCGAACCGCGCATCAGCGCGAAGCGGCTGCTGGCGATCTTGACTGCGGTGGGGAAGTCGAGCAGTTCCAGGTTTTCGCCGACATCGACGTGATCCAGCGGTTCGTAGGCAAATTCTCGCGGTGTGCCGACGCGGCGCACTTCGACATTGTCCTTCTCATCCTTGCCGACCGGCGTGGAGGCGTGCGGCAGGTTGGGGATGTTCATCATGAACGCGGCCAGATCGTCCTGAATCCCGGCCAGACGATCTTCACCCAGCTTCAGTTCATCGCTCAGGCCGCTGACTTCGCTCATCAATGCGCTGGCATCCTCGCCTTTGCCTTTCGCCATGCCGATCTGCTTGGACAGCTGATTGCGGCGGGCTTGCAGTTCTTGCGTGCGCGTCTGGATGTCCTTGCGTTCTGCTTCCAGCGTCTCGATGCGCGCCGTTTCAAGCGTAAAGCCCCGGCTGGCCAGGCGTTGCGCCACATTGGCGAGGTCTTTGCGGAGGAGTTGGATGTCGAGCATGGGTTTCAGTCGGGAGGAAGTAAAAGGTAAAGGGTGGTCAAACAGAGGGGGCAGAAACCTGGCGATTGTAACCGGCTCGATCAGCCCGCTTCCATGGCTAGACGCAGGGCGATGAAGGCGGCCTCGAGGTCTTCCTGGGCGGCGATGCAGGCCGGCCAGTCGGCGGCCTTGGCCAGGCTTTCGGTTTCGCTTGCCAGCGCGGTCATTGCTTCGGCGCCCATGTAGGCCGCCGCGCCCTTGATCTGATGCGCCTGGCGCGCGGTTTGCGTCGCATCGCGGTTTTCCACCGCCCGCGCCAAATCGGCAAGCAGACTTTCCGTGCTACTGATGAACAAGCGCAACATTTCCTCGATCTGGCGTTCGTCGTTGCGGCAGATGCGGCGCAGTTTTTCGCGGTCGAAACCGTTTGCCGGGGCCGTTTCCAGTTCAGCGGGTGCGGCTTGTTGCGCCAGGCGGGCGCGATCAGGCAGCCAGCGCGCCAGTGTCTTGACCAGATCGCTTTCCTGGAGTGGCTTGACCAGATAGTCGTCCATGCCGGCGTCCCGGCAAACCTCGTCATAACCGGCCATTGCATTGGCGGTCAGCGCGATGATCGGCAGACGGCTGCGATTATGTTTTACCTCACGCTCGCGCACCGCCCGGGTCGCGGTGAGACCGTCCCATTCCGGCATCTGGCAATCCATCAGCACCAGATCGACCACGTCCTGTTCGAGTTGCTGGTAGGCGGCTTTGCCGTCATTGGCGACCAGAACCGAGACGCCCAGGTTTTCCAGCATGTAACTGAGTAGCTTCTGGTTGATCGGGTTGTCCTCCGCTACCAGCACCTTGACGCCTGGGAAGCTGGCCGATCTCGCCGTTGCGTTGCCATCGGCCGGGTCCGGTATCGGGTCGGACTCGATAAAGGGCAGCGGCAGACGCAAGTGGAAACTGCTGCCCTGGCCAGGCGCGCTTTGCAGGCTCAGCTCGCCACCCATCAACTCGGCGAGCTGGCGGCAGATGGTGAGGCCGAGTCCGGTGCCGCCGTATTTTCGGCTGACCGAGCCGTCGGCCTGGGCAAAGGCCTGGAAAACGCGGCTCTGGGTTTCGCCGTCCATCCCGATGCCGCTGTCAATGACGCTGAACTGAAGTTCGTTCGGCACGTTTTCGACACGCGTGACACTGAGTCGAATCTCGCCCTGTTCGGTGAACTTGAGCGCGTTGTCGAGCAGATTGAGCAGAATCTGTCGCACCCGCAACGGGTCTCCGCGCACCCATTCCGGCAGCTTTTCATCCCGCTCCAGGCGCAGCGCGAGGTGCTTCGCATCGGCGCGCGGCACATACAGTTCGATGACGTCTTTCAACAGACTGTTGAGGTTGAAGTCGATGCTTTCGATGTTCAGGTGACCGGCTTCGATCTTGGAAAAATCGAGCAGGTCGTTGATCACGCCCATCAACGCCTCCGCCGAATGGGCGACGGTCGCGGCGTAGTCGCGCTGGCGCGGGTTCAGATCGCTGCCAAGCAGCAATTGCGTCATGCCCAGAATGCCGTTCATCGGTGTGCGGATTTCATGGCTGACATTGGCGACGAATTGCGACTTCATTTCATTTGCCCGCAAGGCCGCGTCGCGCGCTGCTTTCAATGCCGACTCCGCTTCCTGCTGCACCGAGATGTCGCGCATGATGGCCTGGATCACCGGTTCGTCATCGAATGTCATCGCATGCAGCGCGATCTCGGCGGGGAACGTGCTGCCATCCGGTCGGCGCGCGGTCCACTGAAAGAAGGCGTGCCCTTGTTCCACCGCTTGGCGAATATGGCGGTCAGCCAGAAGATAAGGCGGTGTGCCGCAGGGCTGGTTTTCGATGCCGAGATCTTCCGGTCGGCGTTGCAGAAAATCTTCCACCCGATTCATATGGAACATTTCCAGCGTCGCCGGGTTGCAGTCGGAAAAGCCATTGCGATCGAGGATGACGATGCCGTCGGTATTGGTCTCGAACAGAGTCTGGTATTTGGTGCGTTCGCGCTCGATGCCGGCTGCCAGGTTCGAAGTGCGGCGGATCACTGTTACTGCAACCAAACCCGCCGCCAACACCGCCAAGGCGCCGAGCGAGATCATCAGGACACGGGTGCGGATGTAATCGGCGCGCGCTGCATCGGCGGCGAATTGGGTCATCTCGCGTTGAATCTGGGTCAGTGCATCCAGTTCCTTGACCAGTTCACGCTGCATGGGAATGCCTTCTCTCTGCAGTTCGTCGAAGGCGAGAAAGGTATAGCCCTCGACCGCCAGATCGACTGTCCGCACCATCACCGGCTGGTTGGCGCGGGTGAGACGGTCGATCCGTTCGAGCACTTCCTTTTCGCGCGGCCGGATGGCCAGTTTTTCGAGTTCGAGGCGGACTTGTTGATACGCCGAGCCAAAATTGTAGAAGCGCAGCATTTCCTGGTCTTTTTCGAACGCATCGCCGGAAACCACAATGGTCAGCATGGAGATCGCGCGGTCACGCAGGATGTCGCGCATCTGGTTGGCAAGCCGGCTTTTGACGCTGTTTTCCTGCACGATGGATTCAAGGTGTGCATTGGTTGCCGCCAGTTGATGCAGGCCGAGAAAGATCAGCGCGATGATCAACGCCAACGCCAGGGCAAAACCGGCGCCAACGGTCGAGATGAGCTTGCGTGGCAGGTATGCGATGCGGGCGGACATGGATATTCCAGAGGATGAGTACGGTCATGTTAGCGCGCCGGTGTGACGCTGCGTATGGGACTAAATGCCCATTCAGGAAGACGCTTCAGGCGCGCGCGGTTTGGCAATCGGTTTGACTATTCCTCAAGAATTTCTCCAACTGGACGAAAATGGATGCGATCACTTTTACCGGCAATGCGGCGCTGCTGACGGTCAGATTGGTCTTGCAAACAGGATGAGGAGTTTTCATGAACAAACTAATCGTGTCGTGCGCAGGCATATTGATGCTGTTCGGTTTCGTCTGGCAGGCACAGGCCAGTGATCTGGATGAAATCAAGGCGCGCGGCGTCCTGCGTCATCTTGGCATTCCATACGCAAATTTCGTGACTGGCGCCGGCGATGGCTTGGACGTCGAAATCATCAAGCGCTTTGCCCAGCATCTAGGGGTGAAATATCAGTACGTCGCTACCGACTGGAAGCGCGGATTGGGCGATCTCGCCGGCAAGAAAATCGATCCGCATGGCGGCAAACTGAAAGTGATCGGTGAGGCCCCGATGCGAGGCGACCTGATTGCCAATGGCCTCACCGTACTGGCCAGCCGCAAGGCATTGATTGATTATTCCGTACCGACCTTTCCCAGCGGCGTCTGGCTGGTGGCACGGGCGGAAGCGCCGATGAAGCCGATTGCCGCTAGCGGCAATCTGAACGATGACATTCGCCAGACCAAGGCGAAACTTTCGGGTACCAGCCTGCTGGTGATGGAAGCGACCTGCCTCGACCCCAATCTGTACAACCTGGCCGACAAGGGATACGACCTGCGTTATTACACCCGGAGTACCAATCTGAATGAAATGGTGCCGGCCATCCTGAATCGGGATGCGGAAACCACGTTGCTGGATGTGCCGGATGCGCTGATCGCGCTGGAAAAGTGGCCGGGCAGCATCAAGGTGATTGGCCCCATTTCGGACAAACAACTGATGGGGGTTGGTTTTCGCAAGACTTCGCCAAAGTTGCGCGCCGCTTTCGACGATTTCTTCACCCGGATGCGCAAGGATGGAAGCTATAACGTGCTGGTGCGCAAGTATTACCCCTCGGCGTTAAGCTATTTCCCCGAGTTTTTCCAGGCTGATCGGGAACCCTGAGTCGGTTATGAGCATGGTCTCGTCGCGGCGTTTCAACCTGCCGCTTTGGCTGGTGGGTTTGTTTGTCGCCTATTCGTTGATGCTGGTGTGGAGCAACTACAACTCACAACAGCAAATTCGCGCTTCCTCGCTGCATGAATTCAATCTGCAGGCGGAACAACGCGCCGCCGCGCTGACTGATTTTTTCGCTACCCGCCGCGCCGATCTGCTTGAACTGGCGGAGCTGAATGAACTGGCGGGTTTTTTCGCCAATCGAGATCTACAGATGTCGATGGAATATGGGCTGCGCATCAATCTGCTGGCGATCGAAGCCGGTTTCCGGCGTGTGATGGCGCGCAAGCAGACCGCAGGCCGCGCCATTTACGACAGCATCGTTCTGGTCGATCACGCCGGGCAGCTGCTCGCCAGCGCGGGGACCGGGCTGCCTGCCGACTTCGATGCGCGTCGCTTGCTGACGCGGGAACGTGATCAGGTGGTAACGCTGTTTGACGCTCTGGCGCACAGGCTGGTGACTACGGCGCCGGTTTACTACAAGGACAAGCCTGTCGGACAGATCATAACTTTCATCAATATTTCGCTGTTTGAACGTTATTACCTGCAAAGCAACAGCCTGGATGCCTGGAATGAAGTTCTGGTTGACGCGCAAGGCGTGCCGGTGTTCGGCCTCTCTCCACATCTGGTGGATATGCAAAAAGCGAAACCGGTCATACAGCAAATGAAGAGCGGGGTAATCCTGCAACTCGGCCGGCAACTCGGCCCTGAAAATGCCTTCTCTGGTGAGGGCGTGCTGTTGGTGAAATGGGCGATCGAGGGTTCACCCTATCATCTGCTGACACTGATTCCGCCCGACATGCTGGATCAACGCCTCACTTCCCCGATTTACCTGATTGCGGCGGGTTCGGTGCCTTTGATCGTATTGTTTTCGTTGCTCTATTTTCGCCACATGCAGCAAATCAACCAGGAGTTGGTCAACCGCTATCGGGAGAGTGATCGCAAGCGCGACGAGTTGGCCGGAAAATTCTCCGCGCTGGAATTGGAGATTCAGCGCCGCGAGGCGGTTGAGCTGGAATTGCGCAGGAAGGGGCAGGAACTCGAGGAAAGGTCAAAGGAACTCCAGTCGGCAAATGCTGCAGCGTCGCATCTGGCGCGTTACGATAGTTTGACCGGCCTGAGCAACCGCATGATGTACCGCGAGGCGTTGCAACACTCGATCCTGCTGGCACAGCGTGAAAACAGGCGTCTGGCCGTGCTGTTCCTCGATCTCGATCATTTCAAGCGCGTCAACGATAGTCTTGGCCACAGCGTGGGTGATCGACTTCTGCAGGAAATTGCGCACCGGCTGGTGAATTGCATTCGAGAGACCGACAACATTGCGCGTGCGGCGGACGACAGCGAAGGCTGGCATGTGGCGCGTCAGGGCGGTGATGAATTCACCATACTGCTGAACAACGTGGAGCAGACTTTTGTTGTCGCCCATGTGGCAAGCCGGATCATCGAGGCGATGACCCAGCCTTTGCTGGTAGCCGGCCACAATCTGCTGATGACTTGCAGCATCGGCATCAGCGTCTACCCCGAGGATGGCCTGGATGCCGACAGCCTGCTGAAGAATGCCGATACCGCGATGTATAGCGCCAAGGAGGGCGGCCGCAACAAGTATCAGTTCTTCGAGGCCGCGATGCAGGCCGGCATCATGCAACGGCTGGAACTGGACACTGACCTGGCGCAGGCGTTGGACAGAGGTCAGCTGATCGTGCATTACCAGCCGATCGCCCACGCTGCCGATTGCCGGATTTTTGCCTGTGAGGCGCTATTGCGCTGGCATCACCCGACCAAGGGCTGGATACCGCCGAGTGAATTCATCCCGTTGGCGGAAGAGTCGGGACAGATCATTCCGATCACCAATTTTGTGCTTGCCCATGCCGCCCAGCAGGCGCGTCATTGGCTGAACAGTGCTGGCTGGACGCCACGCATCGCGGTCAATCTGTCCGGTCGCGTGCTTGATCTGGTCGACGTGCCACTGATGATGGCCAGCGCGCTTCGCGCCGGACCGTCAAACACGTCCTGGCTGGAACTGGAACTGACCGAAAGTACCTTGATGCAGAAGTACGACAGCGTGCGCGGCATTCTGGATAGTTTGCGCGAACTCAATGTCAGCATTTCGATTGATGATTTTGGTACCGGCTATTCCTCGCTGGCTTACCTGAAGGCTTTCCCCATCGATACGTTGAAGATCGACCGTTCCTTTGTCATCGACCTGCCGCACGATAGTGACAGCACCGCCATCGTGCGCGCGATCATTGCGCTGGCGCATTCGCTGAATCTGGAAGTCATCGCCGAAGGTGTCGAGACCGAAGAACAACTGGCATTCTTGAATGCCGCTGGGTGCGAATATGTTCAGGGTTATCTGATTGGAAAACCGGCTGCCGCCGAAACGCTGACTATTGCCGCAGCCTGAGACTTGGGCTTCGGGCTGGTTCAGTTGTTGTCGGTTCAGTTTTGCCTCGCCACTGGTCAGCTTTCCCGGCGAGCTTCGATTTCGAACACATTGTCCCGGTAGGGATGTTTGCCGCGCAGCCCGGCCCATAAGCTGGCGAGCGGATAGGCCAACAGGAACAAACCGCCCCAGCGTTCGTATTGCGCGACATGTATCCGTTCATGCCGCCGCGTTTGTGCCAGCGCCATGCTGGATTGCGCCAGCACGACATGACCGAAGGTGATCGCCGCCGCCGGGCCGGAGAAGGGCAATCGGCGCGACAGCAGCCAGCCTGGAAAGCCGCCGGATATTTCCAGCACGCCAGTGTGCCAGCGCGCCTTGCCGCGACCGGTGCCACGACCCAAGAGCACGCCGGCGGCGAGCATAAGTCCGAGCAGGCTGGCTGGCGCGGCCCAGAGATAGACCAGCCGGCTCTTCTTTCTCAAAGCTGGGCGGATTTGAAGGTGTTGCAGACGGCGGGATCGCCGCTTTCTATGCCGCGCTTGAACCAGCGCACGCGCTGCGCCGAACTACCGTGCGTGAAGCTGTCCGGCACGACATGACCTTGCGATTGCTTCTGCAAGCGGTCGTCGCCGATCGCCGTAGCGGCATTCAGGCCTTCATCGACGTCGCCCGCCTCCAGTACCTGCCGCGTTCGGTCGGCGTGATGCGCCCAGACCCCGGCGAAGCAATCTGCCTGCAATTCCAGCTTGACCGACAACTGGTTGGCGCGGGTTGAATCACTGCGTTGGCGCTCGGCCTGGACTTGATCGGATATACCGAGCAGGTTCTGCACATGATGGCCAACTTCATGGCCGATCACGTAAGCCTGCGCGAAGTCGCCCGGCGCGCCGAAGCGGCTGCCCAATTCCTTGAAAAACACCAGGTCGATGTACACCTTGTTGTCGCCCGGACAGTAGAACGGCCCGGATGCCGACTGGCCAAGGCCGCAAGCGGTATCGGTGGAGCCGGAAAACAGCACCAGCTTGGGGTCTTCGTAGGTTTTGCCGGATTTGGCGAACAGCATGCGCCAGGTGTCTTCGGTATCGCCGAGCACATGGCTGACAAAGCGGGCGGCTTCGTCATCCGCTGGCGGTGGCGGTGCGCTTTGGGTTTGCGCGGTCGGCGGGTTCAGACCGCCGGCCAGATTCAGCACGATGTTCGGGTCCACGCCGAGCAACATCGCGATCACCGCAATGGCTACCGTACCCAGACCGATGCTGCGTCCGCCGAGGCGAATACCACCGCCACTGCCCCCCTGGCCGCGACGATCTTCCACATTTTCGCTGGCACGACTGCGATTCCAACGCATGACTGGCTCCCGGTGATTCTGAAAGGTGACTGGATTAAATCAGGCTTGGATATTTCATGAATGCTCACGCGCCCTTGCTGGTTCCTTGTCTGCACTGGAATTGTTTGCCGAGTCGGGCGCATCAGAATCTACCCCGCTCTTCACTAAAATCCCATTGCAAACAATGCTTTGCAAAAAAATCACGCGAATATATGAAATATCCGGGCTAGAAGCTGACGCAAATCATTGTAGCGAACGAGAATGATGCTTTGAATGCTCGCAACGCCCATGGACGCTCATTTTCCAGATCTGAGCGAACGTTTATTGCGTTGCTTTCAGTCATTCTCAGGCAAGGACAACGCACTGAATTGACTTCGAAAATGCCGCAAGATCATGGCGCGGATTGACATCGGTAGGATTGACAGGCCTTTTATCTATCGATTTGTAATTACATTTAGACTATTCATTTTCGCGTCGCTGGCTCTGAGTTCATCTGCGTTGGTTACCGTCATAGAATGCTGAATAAAATCCGGACAGCGAAAAAATAACGGATATTCGAGACAGGGTTTTTACGGTGAATGAAAAGAACAACAAGGTTTATATCGTGGGTATTGGCGCTTCCGCTGGCGGGCTGGAGGCCATCTCCCAATTGATCGGCCATCTCAGGCGCGACATTCCCTGCGCCTATGTCGTGCTGCAGCATCTCTCGCCCAACCACCGCAGCATGATGGTGGAAATCCTGGCACGCGAAACTTCGCTGACGGTCAAACAAGCCGAGCAGGGCGATTTGCCGCAACAAGGCGTGATCTATGTGGTGCCGGCCAATTACAACGCGTTGCTGCGCGAAGGGCGTCTGGTGCTGATTACCGCCGAGCCGGAAGTGACGCCAAAACCTTCGATCAACCAATTCCTGTTTTCCCTGGCTTCGGAAGAGGGCGAGGCCGCGGTCGGCATCATTTTGTCTGGCACCGGTTCGGATGGCGTGGCCGGTTTGCGCGCGATTCAGGCGGCGGGTGGCTACACCTTTGCACAAGCGCCGGAATCCGCCAAATACGACGGCATGCCGCGTTCCGCGATAGATGCCGGCGTAGCGGACAACATTCTCAATCCGGAAGAGATCGCCAGACATCTGCCCAACTTGTTTGATCCGCGCGCCATCGACACCGAGGTCGCGCCGACCGATCTGCTCGATAGCCTGCTCGTCCGTTTGCGTGACCAGCTGCATTTTGATTTCACCGGTTACAAGCCGGGTACGCTGTTGCGCCGCATTCGACGGCGTGAAATCGCGACCGGCAATCCGGATTTGGCGACTTACCTGGGCTGGGTTGATGCGAATCCGCAAGAACTTGAATTTCTGGCGCGCGACATCCTGATTTCGGTGACCGCGTTTTTTCGTGACCGCGAGGCGTTCGATGTGCTCAAACGCGCGGTGGAAGATATTTGCCAGCGCAAGCCGGAAGCGGCGGAGATTCGCGTCTGGGTCGCTGGCTGCGCGAGTGGCGAGGAAGCCTATTCGGTGGCCATGCTGTTCGCCAATACGCTGGGTGACCGCTTGTCGCAGTACCGGGTGCAGATTTTTTCCACCGATATCGATGACGAGGCGCTCAGCCAGGCGCGGCGCGGCATCTATCCGGCAGCGGCGTTGTCGGAATTGCCGTCCGATTTGCTGAACCCGCATTTTCGCCAGATCAACAACACCTATGAGGTGAAGAAACACCTGCGCGATATGGTCGTCTTCGCGCGGCATAACCTGGTCAGTGATCCGCCGTTCCTGCGCCTGGACCTGGTTTCCTGCCGCAATGTGTTGATCTATTTCGATGCGCCATTGCAAGCCAAGGTTCTGCAGACCTTCCATTTTGGCCTCGCCAAGGCGGGCTATCTGTTTCTCGGTCGATCCGAAAGCGTGAGCCAGGCGGAGCAATTGTTCAGCCCGGTGGACCTGCGCGAACGGCTGTTCCACAAAACTGGGGAGTCGCTGCAACCGCACCCGATCACGCCACTGGTAATCGCGAAAACCCCGGCGCAGCGACGCGATCGAAAAATTGACTTGTTGTTGGCCGGATTGATCGAGCATTTCGACCTGACTGCAGTGCTGTGCGACCTGGCTGGCAATATTCAGCACACCGCTGGCGCAGTTGACCGTTATCTGCAATTCCCGGTCGGCGCCACGCGGCTGACCGTCAGTGATGTCGTGGTGGCTTCTTTGCGCGGCGACTTGCTGACCCTGATGCATCGCTGCAATCAGCAAAACAAGATGCAGCTCAGCCGGCGGCGCAAGCTTGGCGATGGCTGGTTGCGCATTGTCGTCGAACCGTTGCGCGACGCCGGAGCGCAGCTCGTGATGGTGTTGTTTGTACCGGAAAAAGTACGCGCCAAAGAGGACAGGGACGATACCGAGTCGCTGCCCGCAAGTGGCGCCAGGCAGCTGGAAGACGAACTCGTTGCCACCCGCGAGCATTTGCAGACGATGGTGGAAGCCTTGGCCAACGCCAACGAGGAAATGCAGGCGCTGAACGAAGAAGCGCAGACCTCGAACGAGGAACTGCAGGCGACCAATGAGGAAATGGAAGCCGCCAATGAAGAACTGCAGGCGACCAATCAGGAACTGCTCAGCCTGAATGAAGAACTGAATGTAAAAACCACCGAATACGCCAGTTTGTCCGAGGAGTACGCGCATCTTTACGACGCGCTCGATTTCCCGATTCTGGTATTTGACCGGGAGTTTGTTCTGATTCGATTCAATGCCCCGGCAGCGCGTTTGTTTGATCTGCGCAGTAGCGCGATGTCGCATCCGCTCGCGCGTTTGCGCTTGCCGGAAGCGCTGCAGGATCTGGATGCGTTGCTCGGTCGAACGCTGGCGCATGGCGAGCGGGTAGAAAAACTGATTTCGCTCAACCATCGCACACTGTTGCTGTCAATCTCGCCCGGCCTCGACCAGAAGCATGATGTCGGCTCGTTGGTGGTGACGTTGATCGATATGACAGAGATCAGCCATGCGCAGAACGCGCTGAAAGAATCGGAGCAACGACTCACCACGCTGATGGAAAAAACCACGGTGATCTTCGCGATGAAAGATCCATCCGGCCATTACCTGTTCGCCAATCGGCGGTTTCTCGAATTCTTCGACATCGATGCCGCGTCTTACCTGGGCAAAACCGACTTTGATTTGTTTCCCAGCGCGCTGGCGGCGGATTTGTGGAGCCTGGATCTGGATGCGCTGCGCAAGCATGTGCCGGTAACGCGTGAACACGCGCTAAGCGTTGGCGGTCTGCGGCGGCATGTACGCAGCGTGCATCAACTGCTGATGGACAGCACTGGCAATCCGGCCGCTTTCATTACCGAGGCGGAAGACATCACCTTGCGCAAACATGCCGAGGATCAATTGCGGATTACCGCGCGGGTGTTCGATCAGTCGGGCGAGGCGATCGTGGTGACCGATCCGCGCGGCATCATCCAGACCGTGAATCCGGCGTTTACCCTGATCACCGGCTTCAGCGCTGATGAATCGGTGAATCGATCAATCAACATTCTTCGCTCCGGCCGCCATAGCAACGATTTCTACACCAGCTTGTGGCACAACCTGAAGGAGGAAGGCTTCTGGCAAGGCGAGATCTGGAACAAGCGCAAGAGCGGCGAGATTTACCCGGAATGGCTGACCATCAACCGGGTGGATGATGGCGATGGCACGCCGCTGCATTTTGTCGCGGTGTTCTCCGATATTTCCAGCATCAAGGATTCACAGCGCAAGGTGGAATATCTTGCCACCCACGACATCCTGACCGGTCTGCCCAACCGTGCCTTGTTCCATGACCATCTGCGGCATGCGCTGGCGCAGGCGCGGCGGAAGACAACGCGGGTCGCGCTGTTGTTCATTGATCTGGATAACTTCAAAACCATCAACGACACCCTCGGCCACGATGTGGGCGATGAATTGCTGCGCCAGGCGGCGAATCGCCTCAAGCTGCTGGTGCGGGATATCGATACGGTGGCGCGTCTCGGTGGCGACGAGTTCACCGCCGTGCTGATGGACAGCACTGCCGAAGTCGCGAATCAGGTCGGCCAGCGCATCCTGAATGATCTGTCGGCGTCATTCGAGGTCAACGGCCGCATGCTGTTCGTTTCCGCCAGCGTCGGCATCGCGTTTTATCCGGATGACGGCGTCGATAGCGCGATGTTGATCAAGGCTGCCGATACCGCAATGTATCGCGCCAAGGAACAGGGCCGCAGTCGGGTCGAGTTCTTTGTGCCCGACATGCATGTGCGTCTGCTCAAACGCGCCACGATGGAAAGCGCATTGCGGGAAGCGTTGCGGCAGAACCGGCTGCGCCTGGTTTACCAACCCAAGTTCGGCCTCACCAAAGACCGCCCGCTGGTTGGCGCCGAGGCGCTGCTGCGCTGGCACGACCCGGAACTGGGCGAGGTGTCGCCGAGTGAGTTCATCCCGCTGGCCGAGACCAGCGGCCTGATTCTGGAGGTGGGGCGCGCGGTGCGGGAAATGCTGTTCAGCCAACTGTCAGCCTGGATCTCGCTCGGACTGGTGCCGCCGCCGGTGGCGATGAATATGTCACCGCGCTGCGTGCGCGAACTTCAGAATTCGCAGCGTTTGCTCGAGCAACTGGCCATGCATCAGGTGCCAGCCGAGATGCTGGTGATTGAAATTACTGAAGGCGCGCTGCTGGAAAACAACGAGGCTGTTAAGCAAAACCTGGCGGCGCTGCACGCGGCCGGATTGAATATCTCGATCGATGATTTCGGTACCGGTTATTCATCGCTCGGTTATCTCAAGCGCCTGCCGCTGAACGAACTTAAGATCGACAAGAGCTTTGTCGATGGACTCGGCCAGGGCAAGGAAGATGAAGCCATCGCCCGCGCCGTGCTGGCCCTCGCGCAGGCGCTGGAGCTGCACACCGTGGCGG
>JAIFLB010000059.1 GCA_020049245.1 Betaproteobacteria bacterium
TCCTTGAGCGCATCGCCACCGGCAAGAGCAACAAGCTGATCGGCAAGGAACTCGACATCGCCGAAGGCACCGTCAAGGTCCATGTCAAACACATCCTGCGCAAACTCAACCTGCGTTCACGCGTCGAAGCAGCGGTGTGGAGCGTGGAGAATCTGCACAAGAAGTGAACATATCGCGTTGTAGCAGCGTCCGCTCGCGGCGCGAGAAATCATGTAGCCAAATCGATGTAGCCAAAACAACTAAACCTCGTTGCGCCACTCCGTATCCTCGCCATCGAACAGCCGGTTCGCCTCGATCGGTCCCCATCCACCGGCGGCATAGGTGTGGATGAAATCACGCTCCTGCGACCAGTATTTCAGGATCGGATCGACCACCCGCCAGGCCCATTCAACCTCATCGAAACGGATGAACAAGGTGCGATCGCCTTCAATCACATCCAGTAGCAACGTTTCATAGGCATCGAGCGGATGTTCGTCGGCAGTGCGAAAACTGGCGTTCAACTTGACGACGCGGGTATCCATGTCGAGGCCGGGCTGCTTGGCATGAATTTCCAGATGCATGCTTTCTTCCGGCTGAATCGACAGCACAATCCAGTTCGGCTCCAAAGTTTCCAGCGGCGTCTCACGGAATAATTGCTGCGGCGGATGCCGCAAGCGCAGCGCGATCATCGACATCGATTTCTTCAACCGCTTGCCGGTGCGCAAATAGAACGGCACACCGCGCCAGCGCCAGTTGTCGATGTAGAACTTGGCGGCGGCGAAAGTTTCGGTGACCGAGTCCGTTTCGACACCCATTTCATCCTGATAGCCGGCAACCTGCTGGCCGCCGACCTGACCCGCCTTGTACTGGGCACGAAACGCATGCGCATGCACCGAACGCTTGGAAATCGGCCGAATCGAACGTAGCACTTTCACCTTTTCATCGCGCAGCGCATCTGCCTCCAGCGCCGGCGGTGGTTCCATGCCGACCAGCGTCAACAGCTGCATCAGATGATTCTGCAGCATGTCGCGCAGCGCGCCGGCCTTGTCGTAGTAATCAGCGCGTTTCTCGATGCCGACTTCCTCAGCCACCGTGATCTGCACATGGTCGATGAAATTTCGGTTCCACAAAGGCTCGATCAAGGTGTTGGCAAAACGGAATACCAGCAGGTTCTGCACCGTTTCCTTACCCAGGTAATGGTCGATGCGGAACACCTGCTTTTCATCGAAATAGCGGTGCAGCAACTGGTTCAGCATCTGCGCCGATTCGATGTCGATGCCGAACGGCTTTTCCACCACGATGCGATGCAGACCGCGCGGCTTGGAAAGCCCGGCGCCGTCCAGATTCTTGATCACCGCCGCGAAGTCGCTTGGCTTGATCGCCAGATAGAAAACCACGTTGGAACAGACGCCCAGCTTGGGCTTGCAGAGCACGTCCTTGAGATCGAGATAAGCCTGCGGGTCGTTCAACTCGCCGCGCAAATAATCGAAACGGCTGGCAAAACGCTCCAGCTCGGCGCCTGCCGCATTCAGCTTCTGGGTCAGAATGCTTCTGACGTTATCGCGCCAGGTCGTGTCATCCCACTCGCGACGACCGAAGGCGACAAAATTCAGCCCATCCGGCAGCTTGCCGGCCAGTTCCAACCGGTACAGGGCGGGCAACAACTTGTTGGACGCCAGATTGCCGGTAGCGCCAAAAATGACGAAATTACATGGCGGAAGCGGGGTTTCCTGATCGAACATGGCAGCCCCTTATTTCTGTACTGCGTGGCCGCCGAACCCCTGCCGCATCATTGCCAGCATCTGGTTGGCGAAATCGCCTTTGCCCTGGCTGGCGAAACGGCTCATCAGGGCCAGCGTCATCACCGGCGTCGGCACGCCGAGATTGATCGATTCCAGCGCGGTCCAGCGACCTTCGCCGGAATCCGCCACCACCGGAGCGATACCTTCCAGTTTCTGATCGTTCTTCAGGAAATCAGCCGACAAATCGAGCAGCCAGGAACGCACCACCGAGCTGTGCCGCCAGAGTTCGGCGATAGCAGCAATATCAAGCTCAAATTCCTGCTTCGCGCTCATCAGCGCAAAGCCTTCGGCCAGCGCCTGCATCATGCCGTACTCGATGCCGTTGTGAACCATCTTGGTAAAGTGCCCCGCCCCGGCCGGGCCAGCATGCAGCCAGCCGGTTTCCGGTGTCGGCGCCAGGGCTTGCAGATAAGGCTTCAGCCGGGCGATGTCCGACGCACTGCCACCGGCCATCAGGCAATAGCCGTTGGCGAGACCCCAGACACCGCCGGAAACGCCGACATCAGCGAAATTCAGCCCCTTGCCAGCCAACAACTCGGCGCGCCGCATGGCTTCCTGATAGAAACCATTGGCGCCGTCGACCAGCAAATCGCCCGGTTGCAGCAAGCCGGAAAGTTCGTCAATCGCGGCTTCCGTCGCCTCGCCCGCCGGCAACATCAACCAGACAATGCGGGGCGCGGAGAGGTTTTGCAGCATTTCTGCAGCCGTTTTACAGGGTGTGACGTTGGATTCTTCTGCCGCCAGTTTCTGCGTTACTTCAAAACTGCGGTTCAACGCGCGCACCTGGATGCCGGCGCGCGCCAAACGCCGCGCCATATTGCCACCCATGCGACCGAGACCATAAAGACCGATTTCCAGCATGCTGCTCTCCTTGTGTTCGATGTCGGGAGTATCAGGGTAAAGGCTGGAAATTACAGACCGGCGCTCGGGTTTTTCTCGGGCCTAGCCACATCGGACTAATCTGAAGCGGGCTTGCTCGACTACACCTTCACATAAATCCAGCCCTGCCCCATGCGGGAAGTGATCTGGTTGATGGCCGAGCTTGCGGTTTGCGCCACCGGCACCAGCGCGACGGTAACGCCTTCCCGCTTCAAGCGCGCCACGGTCTGGCCGCAGGCGACAAAACTCAGGTTGGCATGCCGACGCGCCATCGACTCGATGCGACTGGCCAGCGGCGTAACATCGGCGCGCAGTAGATTGAGACCATAACTGTTGACGACAATTTCAATTCGCGCAGCAGGTTGCCGCGCCAGCACCTGGTCAGCCAGATCAAGCACTTTACCCAAGCGCCCGGTATCCCCGGAATCCAGGTGCAGAATGATTTTGTTCTGATCGACGGCCTCGGTCAGCGCAATCGGTTGATAGCCTTCCGGCCACCCGGCGATGCGATCAAAAACGGGAGCGGCAGTGGCGAAATCCCGCATCAACCAGCCACCACCCAGCCCAACTGCCATCAATAGCACCGCCGCCAAAGCCTGCAACCCATGGTTGGCGCTGCTTGCACCAGCATAAGCGCGCAGTGACCGCCGTGCCTTGACGGGCGCATCCGGTGGTTCGGCATACGCACTCTTCACCCGTTCTTTCAACAAACGCAAATCGCAGGCATCGGTCTTGAACGCCGCGTCTGACTCAAGCCGCGCCAGCGCGTGCGCACGCTCATCGGCGGCCAGTTCGCCATCGACCAGCGCATCGAGATACAGCTGTGCCAGCGCGGCGCCAGATTCATCACCCTGAGGAGGATTGACATTGTTTGATCTCATTTCACTCTCCTGATTTCTGCGCGCTGAGGCGTCATTTTTGGTGCTTGTTCAGCCATGAAGTGTTGCCGCAAAGCCTGCCGCGCTCGCGCCAGACGGCTCATTACCGTCCCAACCGGCAAATCGAGAATGGCGGCAACTACCGCATAGCTGCATTCCTCGATATCAACCAGCGTGATGACCTGGCGCTGACCGATCGGCAACCCGGCGATGGCCAGGCGAACGCGCTGAACAGTCTGCCGGCTGGCATATCGCTGCTCCGGTGAAGGGGATTCATCGACGATGGCTTCGTCCAGATCTTCCACATCGGAGAAATCACGCCTGGCACGAAGTGAATCGCGCCAGCAATTATTGAGGATGGAGAACAGCCAGCTCTCCAAAGCCTGGGCATCGCGCAACTGATCGCTGCGGGAGAGGGCCTTGATCAGTGCATCCTGCGCCAGATCGTCTGCCAGCGCTGCGTCATGACACCAGGAATAGGCCAGCCGATAAAGACGTGGACGCAGTTCTTCAATCCTCCGCCGCAACGGAAAATTCAGCAGGGAAAACAGGTTCAGCAAACCGGACTCCTCAACAGCGGATGAAAATTTAAATCGTGTTCTGACAAGGTCGGATCAGCAATAGGACGCCACATCTAGTCCGAATATTCCACGCCGACGCGGACTATTTTCCTGCGCTGATGCGTCCTATGCACAGGCAATCCGCCTCATCCCGAAGTACAACCAACCACAAAGGAGTCGACAATGAAAGCTACCTACCTGATCCTGGCCCTGCTTTGCGTTCAGAATTTACCAATCGCCAACGCTGCGCCAACAGGCTCGATCAATCCGGCAACAACTTTTGAAAATCCTGTCGCCCAGGAAAAAGTGGTTTATCACGTCAACGATAGCGCAGTCGCACGGATTGCCATGCGCAACATCGACAACCATCTTTCAGCCGCTGGCGATACCCGGATTGTCGTCGTCACCCATGGCAAGGGCATCGATTTCCTGCTGAATGATGCCAAGGACGACAAAGGCACCTTCGCACCGCAAGTCTCTGGACTGAGAGCAAAAGGCGTCGAATTCCGCGTCTGCCGTAACACCTTGAAAGGCCGTAATCTGACTGACAATGCGGTGATCATGGAGGCCCAGGTGGTGCCGTCCGGCGTTGCAGAAATCGGCAAACTGCAAAGCCGGGAAGGTTTTGTTTATTTGAAACCCTGAGCAGCACAAGCCATACCAATGACCGCACTGCAACCCAGTGCGGTCAAACCTTGAACATATCCGCCAGCCCGCGCAGTTCATCCGCCAGTGCAGCGACTTGCTCGGCCACCAGCGATGCCTGATGGCTGGCTTCTGAACCGCTTTCAGTCATCTGGGCGACTTTCTCCACGCTTTGCGCTATTTCACGCGCGGCCACGCCTTGCTCCTTCAGTGCCAGGTTGATATCCGCCACCGCCTGCACCACGCGCTGCGACGTCTTCTGAATATCGGCCACCGAATCGCCCGCCTGGTGCGCCAGCAGCACGCCTTCCGACACCTGTTTCACGCCGGCTTCCATTTCCGCCACCGCCTGGCGAGCGCCGCTTTGCACCTTGCCGATCATGTCGCTGATCAACTGGGTCGATTGCGCGGTGCGCTCGGCCAGTTTGCGCACTTCATCCGCCACCACCGCGAAACC
>JAIFLB010000114.1 GCA_020049245.1 Betaproteobacteria bacterium
CAAGTGAGCTGATCTGTTCTCTGGCGGCCAATACGAGCTCGAACTCCGCCTGCTTGCGCGCCCCCCAGGCCAGGCCTTCCAGACTCACCAAAGCAATGATCAGCACGACTGGCGTAACAAATACGAGTACAGGCCGCGCCCAACCCCAGGGACCGACACCGCCGTTCATCCAGATCACAGCCTCGCTATCACGCCACAAACGCGTCAGGCTCATGAACACGCCGATGAACAAAGCAAGCGACAGCAAAACAGGCAGCGAACGAAGTATACGAAAGCCCAGCATCGGCAAAACGGCGTCAACTTCGAGATCACCGATAGCCGCTTTACCGAGCGTGCGAACCAGCAGGACGACACTGAAAATCGCCACCAACGCGACAAAGCCGACGCCAGCGCCAGCCGCCATCTCACGGGTCAGCGCGCGTTCGAATCGACGCATTTTTTGACTATCGGCGTGTTAATGAATACCTTGGACATCTGTTCGCTGCGTCAGGCGGAATTCGTTAAAAACATCGTTTTCAGGAGATTTGCATGGAAATCAGCATCAAAAGCGGCAGCCCGGAAAAACAACGTGGTGCTTGCGTGGTGGTTGGCGTCTTTGATCATCGAAAAATGAGCCCTGCCGCAGAATTGATCGATCAAGCCGCCAACGGCTATCTGACCGACATTCTCCGGCGTGGCGACATGGACGGCAAGCAAGGCAGCAGCCTGATTCTGCACAATGTTCCCGGCATTGCATCTGAACGTGTCCTTCTTGTCGGCCTCGGCAAGGAGCGCGAGTTTCGCGACAAGCATTACCTGGAAGCGGTGCGTAGCGCGATCAAGCTGCTGTCGGACATCGGCGTTAGTGATGCGACGCTTTTCCTGACCGAAATTCGAGTCAAGAAGCGCGAACTCGCCTGGAACCTCGAACAAGCCGTGCTGGTGGCACAGGAAGCGCTGTATCGCTTCGACCAGATGAAGAGCAAGCCGGGAGAACAGAAGAAAAACCTGCGCAAACTGGTGCTGGCGGTACAACGTCGCGGCGACCTGGCACTCGGTGAAGCCGCCGTGGCACGTGGCATGGCGATCGCGGGCGGCGTCAAGCTGGCCAAGGATCTCGGCAATCTGCCGGGCAATGTCTGCACGCCAACCTATATCGCAGAGCAGGCAAAAGCGCTGGCGAAGGAGTTCGGCCTCGGTGTCGAAGTCATGCAACAGCCTGAAATTGAAAAACTCGGCATGGGCTCCTTTCTTTCCGTCGCCAAGGGCAGCGACGAACCGCCGCGCTTCATCGTTCTAACCCACAAGGGTGGCGACAAAAAACAGAAGCCGGTGGTGCTGGTCGGCAAGGGTATTACCTTCGACTCCGGCGGCATCTCGCTGAAACCGGGCGCCGAGATGGATGAAATGAAATACGACATGTGCGGCGCCGCATCGGTGCTCGGCGCGTTGCGCGCCGCTGCAGAGCTGAAGTTGCCGCTCAACGTCACCGGCCTCATCGCCACCTGCGAAAACATGCCCAGCGGCCGCGCCAACAAGCCGGGCGACGTGGTCACCTCGATGTCCGGCCAGACCATCGAGATTCTCAATACCGACGCCGAAGGCCGCCTGATTCTGTGCGATGCGCTGACCTACGCGGAAAAACTCGACCCGGCCTGCGTCGTCGACATCGCTACGCTGACCGGCGCCTGCGTCATCGCACTCGGCCATGTCGCCAGCGGGCTGCTGGCCAATGACGATGGACTCGCGCGCGAGTTGCTGCATGCCGGCGACATCGCTTCCGACCGCTGCTGGCAATTGCCGTTGTGGGACGACTACCAGGATCTGCTGAAGAGCAATTTCGCCGACATGGCCAACATCGGCGGCCGTGCTGGCGGCACCATCACCGCCGCCTGCTTCCTCTCGCGTTTCGCGGAGAAGTACGACTGGGCGCACCTGGACATCGCCGGCACCGCCTGGAAATCCGGCAAGGAAAAAGGCGGCACCGGTCGCCCGGTGGGTCTGCTGGTGCACTTCCTGGCGAAACGGGCAGCGGGGTAGGAAGACCGCAAGCGGGCCGCTTACAGTGGGCTGAGCACCGTATCGCGGGCCTCGGGCAACAAGCCCGGGTAGTCGCGCGAGGCGTGCAAACCGCGACTTTCGTGGCGCAGGCGCGCCGAGTTGACGATCAGCTCGGCGGTCAGCACCAGGTTACGCAGTTCGATCAGGTCGTTGCTGACGCGGAAGTTGCGGTAGTACTCGTCGATTTCATCGTTGAGCAGTTTGATCCGATGGCTGGCGCGTTCCAGCCGCTTGCTGGTGCGCACGATGCCGACGTAATCCCACATGAAGCGACGCAATTCATGCCAGTTGTGGGCGATGACGATTTCCTCATCGGCATCGGTCACCCGACTTTCATCCCAGGACGGCAAGGGCAACTCGGGCGAGGGCTCGGCCGCCGCGATATCGGTCGCCGCCGCGCGCCCATACACCAGGCATTCCAGCAACGAATTGCTGGCTAGCCGATTGGCGCCATGCAAGCCGGTGCAACTGGTTTCGCCAATCGCATACAGATGCGCGGCATCGGTACGCCCCACCTTGTCCACCTGCACCCCACCGCAGGTGTAATGCGCCGCCGGCGCGATCGGAATCCATTCGCGGGTGATGTCGATGCCAAGTTCCAGACAACGCGCGTGAATATTCGGGAAGTGACTGACGATGAATTTCGCCGGTTTGTGGGTGATGTCGAGATAAACGCAATCGAGGCCGCGCTTCTTCATTTCGTAGTCGATCGCGCGCGCCACCACATCGCGCGGCGCCAGTTCGGCGCGTTCATCATGTTCCGGCATGAAGCGGCTGCCATCCGGCAAGCGCAGCAAGGCGCCCTCGCCGCGCATCGCCTCGGTGATCAGGAAAGACTTGGCGTGTGGGTGATACAGACAGGTGGGATGAAACTGCACGAACTCCAGGTTGGCGACCCGGCAGCCGGCTCGCCAAGCCATCGCTATGCCATCCCCGGTCGCGGTATCCGGGTTGGTGGTGTAAAGAAAGACTTTGCCGGCGCCGCCGGTGGCCAGCACGGTAAAACCGGCGGAAACCGTCTCCACCCGACCGCTTTCGGTATCCAGCACATACGCGCCATGCACGCGGTTGCCGGCTGCTGCACTTGTTTGCCCACTTAGTTGCCCACTTTCCCGCCCAAGCTGGCGATCGGTGATCAGATCGATGGCGATGTGCTGACTCAGCAGGGTGACATTCCGCCGACCGCGAATCCGCTCCAGCAGCGTGTCCTGCACCGCGCGGCCGGTCGCATCGCGGGCATGCAGAATGCGCCGTCGTGAATGGCCGCCTTCGCGGGTGAGATGGTATTCACCGCCTTCCAGATCGAACGGTACGCCCTGCTCGATCAGCCAGTGCAGCGCCGCCGGAGCAGCTTCGACGACTTGTCGCACCACGTCTTCATGACACAGACCCGCCCCAGCCAGCAGCGTATCGCGGACATGATCCTCGAAGCTGTCGTCACGCCCGGTGACCGCCGCGATGCCGCCTTGCGCCCAGGAACTGGAACTATCGACCGGAAGTTTCTTGGTGACCAGCAACACTTTCATGCTGGCCGGCAGCGAAAGCGCCAGCGTGGCGGCAGCCAGACCGGAACCGATGATCAGAACGTCGTAGCGATGCATAAGAGAAAACCATGGAAAGCGATTTCGGCAACAAGCCACCTGGCCTTTGCCCCGGAATTGGGCGGTTATACTCGTCCGCTGAATAAATCATAGGGTATGTCAGTGCAATCTATGCGGGCCAATGAATTCCCCCATCTTGCGAGATGTCGGTGCTGTGACGCGCCGCCACATTCATCACAGGAACAACCATGAGCGACCGTGACATTGATCTCCAGTTGGTCGAGCGGGTGCGCCAAGGCGACCAGCGGGCCTTCGGGATTCTGGTCGAAAAGTATCAACGCAAGCTGATGCGCTTGCTCTCGCGCATGGTGCGCGACCCGCACGAAGTCGAAGACATCGCGCAGGAAGCTTTCATCAAGGCGTATCGCGCGTTGCCGCAGTTTCGCGGCGACGCAGCGTTCTACACCTGGCTTTACCGGATCGCCGTCAACACTGCGAAAAACTACCTGTCTTCACGCGGCCGTTCGATGCCTACCGTGTCCGATCAGGCGATGAATGACGACGACGAGCCGGATGAAAGACTGGTCGCGCAGGACATCAGCACACCGGAAACGGAACTCTTGTCGAAACAAGTTGCCATAGCCGTCAATCAAGCGGTTGACGCACTGCCGCAAGAGTTGCGCCAAGCCATCACCTTGCGTGAAATTGAAGGTATGAGTTACGAAGAAATTGCTGACACCATGGCATGCCCCATCGGCACTGTCCGCTCCCGAATCTTCCGGGCGCGTGAAGCGATCGCAACCAAGCTGCGACCAATTCTGGGCACGCCGGACGATAAAAGGTGGTAACGATGAAATCACAGGAAATGACCGAACAAACGATGCAGACCCTCGACGCCCTCCCCTTTGACCTGCCGCCGGCGGACAGTCGCTTCGAAAATCTTTCAGCGCTGATCGACGGTGAACTTTCTGATGACATGGCTGGCTTGAGCATCAGACAACTCAGTCAGAACGAAGCTCAACTCGCCCGCCATCATGAATACATCGCCATCGGCGATGCGATGCGTGGGCTGAATGTGCAGCATTCCGACTTCACCCAGCGCGTCATGGCCGCGCTGGAAAAAGAACCGGTCGTGCTGGCCCCGGTCAACAAGAAGAGCGAACGCCGGCCCGCACTCTGGCTGGCCGCCGCCACCGCTGCCGCGATTACCTGGGGCATCTGGCAAAGCAACCCGCGCGATGAAATCAACCCTCAACTCGCCGCCATCCAACAGCCAGCCCAGCAGCCAGCCACACTCCCGGCAAATCAATCTCTCGAAGCCATGCCATACCTGGCCGCGCATCAGGACTTTGCCCAGGCGGTGATTTCGACGCAGGAAATGCGCTTCACCAAAGCTTCATTGGAGATTCGCCAATGAACCACCGGGCAGCTTTTTTGCCTGTCGCGTTGCTGGCCAGCTTGCCGGCCCTGAACCTGATGCCGGCGCATGCCGCCGACGCGCTGACCACGCATGATGCCGCTGTCTGGTTGCAACGCATGTCGGATGCCGCACGCAAGGTCAGCTACGAAGGCGTGTTTGTCATGCAACACGGTGCTGGCATGCAGACCCTGTATCGAGCGGGAAATTCGCTGTAGCCAGACCGGCTCCGTCAGCCGAGTCATGGAAGGGGGTCAGGTACGCCTGGAAAAGCGGCTTAACAGTCGTTATTTTCCTGACTTGCTGCCGCCCGATGCCGCCCCGCTGGCAAACTGGTACGACGTCAGATTGGGTGAGCGCGCTCGCGTCGCCGGACTCGAATGCCGGCAGATCATGATTGTGCCGAAGGACGCTTATCGCTGGGGTTACGTGCTGTGCGCCGACAAGGATAGCGGCCTGCCGTTGAAGGCCATGATGGTCAACGAAACCGGCCAGCCGCTGATGCAATATGCCTTTGCCGAGATCCGCATCGGCGGCCAGCCCCGCATCGACAACGGCAAAGACAGCAAGGCGCGCCAATCGGAATGGTCGATGCCGGCATCGCACGTCACCATGCGCCCGATCAGTCTGGAAACGGTCAATGTGACCAGCCTGCCGCCAGGTTTCAGCCGGATCAGCGCAGTCAAACGCCGGTTGCCGAACAAGGCAGACGAAGTCGAACACTGGGTATTCAGCGATGGTCTGACCCATGTATCCCTCTTCCTTGAACCCGCTGCGCATCCGATCAATAGTATTCGTGGCCAGAGCAAGCAGGGCATGATCAACATGGTCAAGCTGCAAGTCGGCCAGATGCAGGCTACTGTTCTTGGCGATGCGCCCTGGCCGGCGATCGAGGCGATCGCGATGGGGCTGGAAGCGCAACCGAACAGCGTCAGAAAGTAAGCGGGGCATAGCATTGATCGAATCCCCGGTTCAAGTCCGCCGCATCCAGGGTGATACCGCCTGGGTGGTCAGCGCGGCACCCTCTTCCTGCGGCGCCTGCGCCGGCAAAGGCTGCGGCTCATCGATCTTCGCCCGCTTCTGGCATGCCGATGAAGCCGAATATCCGGTCGCCAACCCCATCGGCGCCAGCGCCGGTGATCACGTCGTCATCGGTCTGCCGGATGGCGTGTTATTGCATGCCACGTTGGCCAGCTATGGCCTGCCCTTGTTGATGCTTCTCATCGGCGCCGCAGCGGGAACCTTCTTTTCCGGGGAACCTGGCGCCGTCATCGGCGGTCTTTCCGGCCTGGTTCTGGCTGCACTCTGGCTCAAGCTTTCATCCCGCATGAACGTCTGGCCGCATCAGGGTGAAAAAACAGTACCCGTGATCCTGCGTCAAGGTACCAATGCCAGTTGCCAGAAACACTGACTGAAAATACTGACCGACTTTGGTTTTCTGCTTTTTGCGAGGTGTGAAATGAACAAATGGCTCGCCCTGTTGGGCTTTTCCCTGAGTTTGATTGCCGGTGGCGCAAGCGCGCAGTTGCCCGATTTCACCGAACTGGTGGAAAAGCAATCCGCAGCTGTCGTCAACATCACCACCACCCAGGACAGCAAACAACGCTCACTTTCCCGAAAAATGCCGGAACCGGAAGAAATGTTCGACTTCTTCCGCCGCATGATTCCGCCTGAAGGCCGCGGCATGTTGCCGCCCAAGCGCGGCCAGGGCTCCGGTTTCATGATCTCGTCGGACGGCTACATCCTGACCAACACGCATGTCGTCGATCACGTCGATGAAGTGGTCGTCAAGCTGCAAGACAAGCGTGAGTTTCGCGCCAAGGTGATCGGCACCGATCAGAGCACCGATGTCGCGCTGCTCAAGATCAACGCAAACAATCTGCCCGCCGTTCGCATCGGCGACCCGAACAAACTGCGCGTCGGCGAATGGGTACTCGCCATCGGCGCGCCTTTCGGCTTTGAAAACTCCGCCACCGCCGGCATCGTCTCGGCGAAGGGGCGCAGCCTGCCGCAGGAAAACTACGTGCCGTTCATCCAGACCGATGTCGCGGTGAATCCCGGCAATTCAGGCGGCCCGCTATTCAACCTGCGCGGCGAGGTGGTCGGCATGAATTCGCAGATCATTTCGCGATCCGGCGGCTACATGGGGCTGTCGTTCGCCATCCCGATCGACGTCGCGATGGACATCGCCGATCAATTGAAATCGCGCGGCAAGGTCAATCGCGGCCGCCTCGGCGTGATGATTCAGGAAGTCACCGCCGACCTGGCCGACTCCTTTGGCCTCGAATCACCGCAAGGCGCGCTGGTGGCCGATGTCGAACCCGGCAGCCCGGCCGACAAGGCTGGCATCAAGATTTCCGACATCATCCTCAAATTCGACGGCAAAACGATCAATTCCTCGATCGAGCTGCCGCGCCTGGTCGGGGCCACCAAGCCGGGTGAGAAAACCCGCCTGACCATCTGGCGGAAAGGCAAGCAGCAGGAACTCAGCGCCACAATCGGCGAAATGGCGGATGACAAAGTCGCGGCCAAAGCACCGGAATCCAAGCCATCCAACCGTGCCGGCCTGGTAGTCAGCGCGCTGACCAGCGAGCAGAAAAGCGTGCTCAAAATCGACAATGGCGTCCTGGTCGAAGAAGTCAACGGCCCCGCCGGCCGAGCCGGTATCGAAAACGGCGACGTCATCCTCGCGGTCAACAACCAGGAAGTGAACAACGTCGAAGAGTTCGACCGCCTGATCAACGACCCGGCGCGCAAGAGTGCCGCGCTGTTGGTCAAGCGGGGTGAAGACGCACATTACGTCTCGGTCCGGCTCGACAGGTAAAAGACCACAGCCCTCTTTCGGCCGGCGCTGCGCACTGCACCGCCGGCCGAGTTGTTTCTGGCGATGCCATAAGACTCAACACGCCAGCTGCTTTGCCTTGCCGGCGGGATTTCCGGTATGTTGCGGGCACCCCCTGCCGCCTGAAACAACATGCCCATCCCGCTGCCTGACAATCTCCAGTATCTGTTCAGCAACATTCAGGAACTGATCCAGACCCCGGCGTTCTGGTCGCAAGTCGGTGTCCTGATTATGGCCGCTGCCGGGGCGATGCTGGTGCATATGACCCTGGGCCAGAGCCTCGCCACGCGTTCGGAGCAGCTACCCGAAATGGCAATGCGGCGGATGGCGCTGAAGACGCTGCAACGTCTTCTGTTCCCGATCAGCATGCTGATCGGCGTGCTCACCGGACGCGGACTGATGGCGCACCTGGAGCGGCCGATCAATCTGCTTGAACTGGCGGTGCCATTGCTGACTTCAATGGCGGCCATTCGTCTGGTGGTGTTTTTCCTGCGCAAGTCATTCAAACCCAGCCCGGCGGTGAAAGCCTGGGAAAACCTGATCGCGATGTCGATCTGGTTCGTCGTCGCGTTGCATCTGCTGGGCTGGCTGCCCGTCGTGCTGGCGGCGCTCGACGCCATGGCGCTGGATATCGGCACGCACCATATCTCTGTGCTGACGGTCGGCACGCTGACGCTCTCCATCGCCCTGCTCTGGGTGCTTGCGCTGTGGCTGGCGGCGCTGATCGAAAGCCGCATCAGCCAGACTGAGTACGTCAACATCAGCATGCGGGTGGCGCTGGTCAAACTGAGCAAGTTCATCCTGCTGGTGCTGGCCTTCCTGCTGGCGCTCAACATCGTCGGCATCGACCTCACCGCGCTGACCGTGTTTGGCGGCGCGCTCGGCGTCGGCCTCGGCTTCGGCCTGCAACGCATCGCCAGCAACTTCATCAGCGGCTTCATCGTGCTGTTCGATCGCTCCATCAAGCCGGGCGATGTCATCACCATCGACAACACCTTCGGCTGGGTGCAGGAACTGCATGCCCGCTATGTCGTGGTGCGCGACCGCGACGGCGTTGATCGCCTGATTCCAAACGAAACCCTGATCACCACCGAAGTCGTCAACTGGAGCTATAGCGACCGCAAAGTACGCTTGAAACTGCCGGTTTCGATCAGCTACGACAACGACCCTGAACAGGCCATGGCCCTGCTGCTCGCCTCCGCCCAAGGCATTCCGCGCGTGCTCGCCAACCCGGCCCCGGCAGCTCGCCTGGTTGCTTTCGGTGATAACGGCATCGAACTGGAATTACGCATCTGGATCCAGGATCCCGAGGCGGGGCTGGTCAATGTGCGTTCCGACGTCAATCTGGCAATCTGGCGCGCCTTCAAGGCTGCCGGCATCGTGATTCCCTTTCCGCAGCGCGACCTGCACATCGTCGGCGATCACCACGGCGGCGGCCGCCCAGCAACCCCGCCGCGATGGCCTCTAGATAAATCCGACCTGCCGGCGCTCCAGGGTCAGACGATTCATCCGGCGCGTTCCAGGTTTAACGCCAGCAGCCGGCGCAGAATTTCCTCGTCGGCCATCTCGGGCGTGTAGTCGGTCCAGCCGTAGGCGGCGGCCACCGCTTGGTCGAGTTGCTTGTGGGCCATGTCCAGCCATGCAGGCCGGGCGTTGTAGAGATTGGTCAGCGTGCGTTTCTTCAACTCGGCTTCATGCCCCGGCTTGGCCACCGGACGTTTCGGAAAGCCGGCCTTTTCCTCTTCCGGGGTGATCGCCCAATCCACCCACTCGGGCGGGTTCAGCCAGTTCTCGCGCAGTTCGTCGAGGCGCTTCGCGGCGGCGGCGATGACAGCACTCCCCTCGCCCGCAAGCGGGGCTGGAGAGAGGACAACGTGTT
>JAIFLB010000197.1 GCA_020049245.1 Betaproteobacteria bacterium
CTGGACCTGGTTTGGCTTGACTCAAATTGACTTCGGAATCGTAGCGAATCAGACCACGCGACCATCCCATCTTGTCCATGATCGTATTGCAGGCATCGACACATAGACCACACGAAATACAGGTGTACTGAAGGCCATCACGAATATCGATACCTACCGGGCAAACCTGGACACACAACTTGCAATCGACGCAGTCGCCATGCCCCTGAGCCTGTCTTTCTTGCTGCGTCCTTGCCCCAGCGCGCGCGGCAAAACGGCCCGCCTCGCCTTCACCCCGTCGTTTGTCATAGTGCACCGCGAGGGTTTCCGGATCGTACATGACGCTCTGGAAACGGCCGTACGGGCAGATGAACGTACAAACGTGCTCGCGCAATACACCGGCTGCCAGATAAGTTGAGATGGATAGCGCCAGAGTCGTCATATAAGCCGCCGCAGCCGCTTCGCCACTGAAAAAGGCACGCAGCATTTCCGGGGCGTAGCCAAAATAAAAAACAAAGGTCAGCGCCGTCCAGAATGAAACCAGACCCCAAATAACCCGGGTACCGCCCACTTTGAGCAATTTTTCCTTATTGCTCCATGTCTCCCGGGCCAACCGCAAGCGGGCTGGGCGTTCACCCTGGATTAGATGTTCCAGCCAGATAAAAACATCCGTCCACAAGGTCTGAAAACAGAAATACCCGCAAAAGGCGCGGCCAACCAGCGCGGTGGCGAAAAACAGCAATACAGCCGCCATGAACAGCAGCATAGCCAGCCAGAAAATGTCTTGCGGAAATACAGTCAGGTCAAACAGGAAATATCGCCGCCCCGGAATATCGAACAAGATTGCTTGCGAGGGTGCGTCATTTCTTGACCAGGGCAACCAGGGAAGCAGGAAGTAGACGGCAAAACCAAGCCAGAGCACAGCTGATTTGAAACGCCGAAATGGACCTTTAACCGAACGTGGAACGATGGGCGCGCGTTTGAAATAAAGCTCATGCCCAGCCTGTTGATTGTCCACTTGATCACCTGCAAAACACGCTGGCCAAGGTTCTGATTGGATTGAATTGGCCGCTATTAAAAACAAAAAACCCCAGCTAGCCGGGGTTGTTCCCCAACCAGGTTGGAGGTCTTGGGACTTGCCAAAACGGCGGCCGTTCAGACTGGCCGCCGGATTCAGCAGAGATTATTTTCCACCACCCAGTTCATGGACATAGACTGTCAGCAGCTTGATCTGTTCAGCGTTAAGACGGCCTTCCCAGGCAGGCATCACACCCTTGTTCAAACCACCGGCAATCACAGTCTTGATGGCATTGATTTTCGCGGTGTCATCCGCGAGGCCAGGCACATCAGCCCAGAGCCAGACTTTATCTGTCAGGTTCGCCGATCCAATATCCTGACGGCCTTTGGCATTGTCACCATGACAATAAAAGCAGGCAGCGGTGTCGGAATGAAATAGCGCTTTACCCTTGGCCACTTTCGAGTCATCCGCTTTGCCGCCAGACATTGAATAGACGTAATTGGCCAACGCTTCGATCTGGCTTGGATCAAGTGCCTCTGCAAACGGTGGCATATAGCCACGACGTCCTTTGGTCAACGTCTCATTGATTTTTTCGTAACTGCCACCGTACAACCAATCGTCATCGGTCAGATTGGGAAAGAAACCGACTTTTCCTTGTCCACCGGCTTGGTGGCAGGCAGCGCAATTGTCAGAGAAAACTGCCTTGCCAGCGGAAACCACGAAACTGCTCAATTCCGGATCTTTGGCAATCTGGTCGTAGGGCAGGCTTGCCACCTTGTCGTAGTAAGGCTTCTGCGCAATCACCGCTTCCTGGGATTCCTTCAACAGTTTGGCCCGCGTATTCCAGTGCCAGGACTCTTCGACGCCATCGGCATTGACATAAGTAATGGTGTTCATGCCCGGCAGGAAACCCTTGCCAATCGGCCAGGAGGGATAAACGATCCAGTAAACCAAGGCAAATACCATGGTTGCGTAGAACGTATAAGTCCACCAGACCGGGAGTGGATTGTTCAATTCCTGCAGATCACCATCCCAAACGTGACCCGTTGTTTGCACGCCCTTTGATTGCGCTTGGCCAGGAGTATTGTCAGCCATTGGACTTGTCCTTCACTTCATCTTCATCGTCGAGAAACGGAATGTTCTTGTGTTCTTCCAGCTTTTTGCCGCGCTTCTTGCTGCCATACACCCAAAGCACGATCGCGCAAAAGGTGACAAAAAAAATCAGCAATCCCAGCGGCTTGGTATTGGCTGGGTCAGCGAACCAGTCCATCAGCGGAACTTCACCAGATCTTCAGGTTTGATCTTGCTGAAATCAACCATCGTGCCCAACACCTGCAAGTAGGCAACCACCGCATCCATCTCGGAAACACTGGAACGATCACCGTCAAAATTACCCGACTGAGCTTGCGCAACCAGGTTTTTCAGCGCATCCGGAATATGCAATGTTTTTGCCACTGCTTCGCCAAACTGCTTGACGTTGCGTTGATACTCTTCATCGTTGGCCGAATAAGGAACGCCAGTCATACGCAACGCCCGCAAGCGGCCTTCGATATCTGACACATCAAGCTTGTTCTCTTGCAACCACTGGTAATTCGGCATCACCGACTCGGGCACCATCGATTTTGGCTTGATCAAATGTTGTACATGCCACTCATTGGAGTACTTGCCGCCAACGCGCGCCAAATCAGGGCCGGTCCGCTTGGAACCCCACTGGAACGGATGGTCGTACTTCGACTCAGCCGCCAGCGAATAATGGCCATACCGCAATTGCTCATCACGGAACGGGCGAATCATCTGCGAGTGGCAGGTATAGCAACCTTCGCGAATATAAATATCACGCCCACGTGACTCGAGCGGTGTGTAGGGGCGCACACCTTCAACATCTTCCATTGTGCTTTTCAGGAAGAACAAAGGCGCAATTTCGACCAGACCACCAATGCTGACCGCCAACATGGTCAGCACCAGCAGCAGACCGGCATTGGTTTCGATTTTCTCGTGCTTGAAATTTTTGAACATGTTCCAGACCTCGTGTCGTCTTATACCGCGGCAACCGCTGCGCGCGCCTGCGCTGAATCCGCTTCGCGCATGCCTCGACGAACCGTCATATAGATGTTGATCGCCATCAGAACCATGCCAGTCAGGAAGAACATGCCGCCGATCGCGCGCATGGCATAGAACGGATGCATCGCGGCCACGGATTCGACAAACGAATATTGCAGGTTGCCAAAGTCATCAAAAGCACGCCACATCAAGCCCTGGGAAATACCCGAAATCCACATTGCGGTGATGTAAAGCAGTGTGCCGATGGTCGCCAGCCAGAAGTGCGCGTTGATCAACTTGACGCTGAAAATCTGGGTATTCCACAGCTTCGGAATCATGTGATACAGCGAGCCGAAAGCAATCATCGCGACCCAGCCGAGCGCACCCGAGTGCACGTGGCCGACAGTCCAGTCGGTGTAATGCGACAGGGCGTTGACGTCTTTCAGCGACATCAGCGGGCCTTCGAAGGTGGACATACCGTAGAACGACAGCGCGACGATCATGAAACGCATGATCGGATCGGTGCGCAACTTATCCCAGGCGCCAGACAAGGTCATGATGCCGTTGATCATGCCGCCCCAGGACGGCAGCAACAGCATGATCGAGAAGGTAGCGCCCAGCGTCGAAGCCCAATCCGGCAACGCGGTCCAGTGCAGGTGGTGCGTACCAACCCACATATACATGAACGACAGCGCCCAGAAGTGAACGATGGACAGGCGATACGAATACACCGGCCGGCCGGCATGCTTAGGCACGAAGTAATACATCATGCCAAGGAAGGCGGAAGTCAGGAAAAAGCCTACCGCATTGTGCCCATACCACCACTGAGTCATTGCGTCCTGCGCGCCGGAGAACAGGCTGTACGACTTCATGCTAAACAAGTCGACCGGCACCGCCAGATTGTTGAAGGTATGCAGCAACGCGGTGACCAGAATGAACGACAGGTAGAACCAGTTGGCGACATAGATATGCGGCTGCTTGCGCTGCATCAAGGTTCCGATGAAAACCGCGCCATACGCAACCCAAACAAAAAGAACCAACAGATCGATCGGCCATTCCATCTCGGCATACTCACGCCCCTGGCTGAAGCCAGAAACATAGGACAGCGCCGCCAAAACGATGACCGCCTGCCAACCCCAGAAGGTGAAGGTCGCCAGACCCGGCGCAAACAAGCGAGTCTGACAAGTACGCTGAACCACATAGTAAGAGGTCGCAAACAACGCCGAACCGCCGAAGCCAAAAATCACCGCGCCGGTATGAACCGGCCGAAAACGACCAAACGACAAGAACGGGCTATCGAAATTCAGCCAGGGCCATGCCAGTTGTGAGGCGATGAACACCCCGGCCGACATACCCACCACGCCCCAGACGATGGCCATGATGGAGAATTTCTTGATGATCTCGTAGTCGTACTGCTCGACCGCAGCCACGCTGGTTGCAGACATAAAGCCTCCTAAGTTGCCGCTGCTCCGGAATTTCTCCGGATGGTAAATTCTTCGGTGCCGGAAAGCCGGCGAAAAGACGCAGGAGTATAGTTCGCCGCACCCTTCTCCCGCAAGATTGAGCGACACATCACGCTGTTTTCAACAACACTTGCAGATCGTTCGCAATATCCGCTGGCGATGTCGCAAACGGCAGATACAGCCGCAACCGACTTTGTCGATCTAGAACGTAACTACCGGCGGAGTGATCAATCAGGTAATCGCTTGCGCCTGCTTCTACCTGTTTGCGATAAACAATTTTAAATTCGTTCGCGGCCTGCGCAAGCTGTTCCGGGCTGCCATGCAAACCGAGGAAATCGGGATGAAAGTAAGGAACATAAGCTTTCAGGATTTCCGGCGTATCACGTATTGGATCAACTGTTGCGAATAGAACCTGCACTTTCGCCGCCGCCTCCGGTTGCATCAACTTGAGTGCCGCTGCCATATCTGAAAGCGTTGTTGGGCAGACATCCGGGCAATGCGTGTAACCGAAAAACAAAACCACCAACTTGCCCCTGAAGGTCTCCAGCGTCACCGCGCGACCATTGTGGTCATTCAAAGCCAGTCGACGTTCGCCGGACTGCCCACTGTGACTGAACTCTCTAGCGTGCGTGATATCCGTGCCCTTGATCCCGCTAAGCGAGGGCAGAGGCGTTTCCGCGCCACAGCCAGCCAGCAGCATCAACAGCATGATTCCAATAAGAACCTGCCTGGACATGAAATCAGGTCGGCATCGCCGCAGCAGGCAAATCGGCGAGACGATATTTGCCGGTTAATACCGCTTTCGCCAATTCTTCCAGATTCATTTCATTCAGCAGCGCGAGGATTTTCTTTTTCACCGGAATCCACTTGAAATGGAGCGGGCACGCTGTCGCATCAGAGCATTCCTTGAGACCCAGAATGCAGCTCTTGGTGAAATCCGGCCCTTCGGTCAGTAGCAAAATCTGCATCAAAGTCGTGCGATGCATGCCTTCCCGCAGGCAAAAACCGCCCAGACGGCCGCGAAACGAATCAAGCAGACCGTGCTTGCACAAATTCTGCAGAATTTTCGCCAGATAGGCGGCGGGCACATTCAGGCGTCCAGCGATGTCGCGGTTCAGCACAGGCTCGCCTATCGGCTGCGTTGCGATGTAAATCAGTGCCTGAACGGCATATTGGCTGGTGCGGGATAAGACCATATCTCACTCCAAGAGAGTTTTTTATCTCGAATAAACGCCGCAATATTCGCACAAAAATCGGGAGTTTCGGACAGACAGGTATCAAATTAGCACCGAAAGCCAACGATTTTTCCAAACCTCAGGTAGCAGGATAAAGCCACACATACCACGGAAATCAGTGTATCAAGCCGCCGGTCGCATCAACTCGGCGAGTCTTTTCGGCACGATCAACGCCGCCATCGCGCCAGCATCGAGCTGATTCGAATACGGCAACTCGGCGAGCAAAGGACACGCCAAACGCCGATTCAGCGCCATCAGATTTTCGTCGTAGGCCGCCATCTCCGGATCGAGCCGATTCGCCACCCAACCGACCAGTTTCAGGCCTCGCGCGGCGATTGCTTCAGCCGTCAGCAGCGCATGATTGATGCAACCAAGACGCATGCCTACCACCAGAATCATCGGCAACGCCAGATACTTGGCCAGATCGGCGCTGTCTCGCGTCTCCGACAACGGGACTTTGAAACCGCCCGCGCCTTCGACAATCACCACATCAGCCAGATCAGCCAGATGTTCGTAGGCATCCCGGATGCGCGGCAGTTCGATCGACACGCCTTGATGGTCGGCGGCGATGTGCGGCGCCACCGGAGTGCGCAACAAATAGGGATTCACCCAGGCTGGATCGGCAACGATGTTGGCGGCTGCCTTTAATTGCAGCACATCCTCATTGCACCAGACACCATCGATCTGATCGGCGCCCGCCGCCACCGGCTTCATGCCGACCACACGATAACCGAGCCCAGCGAAGGCATGCAGCAACGCCGCGCTGACCAGCGTTTTACCTACGCCAGTATCGGTGCCGGTGACAAAGAAACCCTGTGCGGTCATCGCACTTGAGTCCGTTTGCGAAATTCGATGATCTGGCGTCCGTCTTCGAGTTTTTGTGCGCTTTCCGCCCAGGCATGGCCGTACACAACCTCATAACTGGCCGGCAGCCGATCTTCCTGGCGAAAAATCTCGTAGTTGTTCGCCATTTGCCGCCAGGCCGACTTGCCCATCAATCCCGCGCGCCGGCCTTCCAGCACGGTATGCGCGCCGATCTGCTTGAGATCGCGCAGCAGCGCCGGCAAATCAGGATAGGTCAGCGTGATCTGTTCCATCTCCATCACCGGGTTGCTGAATCCGGCATGCACCAGCGCATCGCCGACATCGTGCATATCGATGAAGCGATTGACGTGGTGATAACCATCGAGACCGCTCGATGCAGCACGCAATTCCTTCAGCGTATCCGGCCCGAAGCTGGCAAAGATGAACAACCCGCCCGGCTTCAACGCGCGCCGAAGTTGCTTGAAACTGGCCTGCAACCCTTCCACGCCACCACTGATCCATTGCAAAGCCAGACTCGACCAGACCATGTCGAGACTGCCTCGCGCCAACGGTAACTGTTCGATGTCGCCGCACAGCGCATGGAAATGCGGCACGTTGGGCATCAGCCGTGCGCGTAATTTCTCCCACACGCTGCCACGTTGCCGCGCCAACGCCCGCTGCAGCATGGCTTGCGCCAGATCGAGGCCGATCACATCGGCGCGTGGAAAGCGCGCGCGCAGCAGACTGGAACCGAAACCCGTGCCGCAACCGGCATCCAGGATGCGTTGCGGCTCAATCCTGACGCCATCGAGATGCTCATCCAGCCGGCGTGCCACTTCATGCTGCAGAAAAGCGGCTGCGTCGTAATGCGCCGCCGCGCGTTCGAATGAAAGCCTGATCGTGCGCTTGGTGGCGTCATGGTTGACGGCTTCCTGTTTGATGCCTTCATGCATCCAGAAAACTCCTCATTTCGGCAACAAACCAATCCGGGTGCGACAGGAATGGTGCATGCGCGGCGCGCTCATGCAGCGCCAGCCTGGCATCCGGCAAATGCGTCGCCAGCCAGCGCCCGGCAGGCAGCGGACAGAGTCCGTCATAAGCGCCATGCATCACCAGAACCGGGCATTGCACCTGCGCCACCGCATACCGCAAATCGACATCGCGCAACAACTGCAGACCGGCGGCCAGCGTTTCGGCGGCCGGCTCGCCACGCAGAAATACCCGCTCACGCAGTCGCTCGATGACCGCCCGCGCCTGATCGCCACCGCGTGCCTGCAACGATAAAAAGCGCAGCAAGGTGGCGCGGTAATCCTGGCCCAGGGCCAGTGCAAACTCCGCCAGCACCTCCGGCGCCAGGCCATGCGGCCAGTCTGCACGACGGACAAACACCGGATTCGTCGCCACCAGAATGAGGCGCGAAACCTTGCCCGGATGTCGCGCCGCCAGCGCCAGCGCGACCATGCCGCCAAGCGACCAGCCGCACACTGCCGAGCCATCCGGCAGCGTTGGCGCCAACGCGTCTGCCAGCGACTCAGCGCTGTACGGTGACACCATGGCCACATTGCCGTAGCCGGGCAAATCCGGGGTCAAACCCGCCAAATGCTGCCCGGTTTCGCGCCAGATACCGCCGTGCAAACCCCAGCCGTGCAGATAAACCAGCGGTGCTTCAATCATGCCGTGCCAACGCATGAAAAGCCGCACACAAGGTATCGACATCGGCCAGGCTGTGCGCCGCCGAAAGTGAAATGCGTAGACGCGCCTCACCCGGCGGCACCGTCGGCGGCCGAATCGCCGGCAGCAAAATGCCTTGTGCACGCAGCGCATCAGCGAGCCGAAGCGCCTCGGCATTACTGCCCACCAACACTGGCTGAATCGGGGTATTCGAATGCATCAGCGGCCACGGCAAACCGGCCAGACCGGATTTCAGTCGTTCGATCAGTTCAAGCAAATGCGCGCGTCGCCAGCCTTCCACCGCAATAAGACGCAGACTGGCGCTAACCGCCGCCGCCAGCATGGGTGGCTGCGCAGTGGTGAAAACATAGGTGCGCGCCTTGTTCAGCAGCCACTCAATCAATTCCGATGAACCGCCAACAAACGCACCCGCCACGCCCACCGCCTTGCCCAGCGTGGCGAGGTAGATCAGGCGAGGATCATTGCGATCTTCCAGCTGGCTCAAAGCGCCCTCGCCACGTTCACCCAACACGCCAAACCCATGCGCGTCGTCGAGATACAGCCAGGCATCGTAGCGTTGCGCCAAAGCCTGCAATTCCACCAACGGCGCCAGATCGCCATCCATGCTGAACACGGTATCGGTGGCAATCAGCTTTACCTTTGCCGTGCTGCTCGCCAGGCGTTGTTCGAGCGTGACCAAATCAAGATGCGGATAGCGGGTCAGCTTAGCGCGTGACAACACCGCCGCATCGACCAGCGACGCATGGTTCAGCTTGTCCTCGAACACTTCCCCGTGCCGATCCAGCAACGCCGGCAGCACGCCCAGGCTGGCCATGTAGCCGGTGGAAAACAGCAATGCCGCCGGCAGGCCAACGAACGCGGCCAGCTCGGCTTCCAGTTCGTGATGCAGGCGATGATGCCCGGTCAGCAGATGCGCCGCGCCTGCGCCTACACCCACACTCGCTGCCGTCACGCTGGCTGCATCGGCAAGCGCCGGATGATTCGCCAGTCCCAGGTAATCGTTGCTGGAGAAGGACAAATACGGCTTGCCGTCGATCGTTACCCGCACACCTTGCGGCCCATCCAGCACGCGACGAACCCGGCGCAGCGACTGGGTGTCGAGTTCGGCCAACGCGGGTTGCAGCTGGTCAGGCGTCATGGCTACACAACTTCAAAGGAAAGCTTCAAGACGAAAGTAGCCCTCATTCCAAGCGCATGCGGGAAAAACGGCGCTGATCAATGCCCAGCGCAACGCCGTCCTTGCACCGGCTCGGTGTTCAGCCCCAGTTTGGCGAACAGGGCCATATCGGCGCTGACATCCGGGTTGCCCGTGGTCAGCAACTTGTCGCCATAAAAAATCGAATTGGCGCCGGCCAGGAAGCACAACGCCTGCATGCCCTCGCCCAGTTCCTGGCGACCGGC